>JAZUCP010000140.1:0-2493 GCA_045639165.1 Acetatifactor sp.
GGAAGCGGACAATGTAGACCTTACCGGACTCTTAAAAGAAGGTGAGAATGTACTGGATTTTCTGGTATGTTATTTCGGTCATGGTGAGGGTACATGGATCGCAGGATATCCGGGATTGATCTTTAAGATTGAAATTGTGTATGCTGATGGAAGCACTCAGTTGGTGATTTCCGACAAAGAAACTCTGGCAGGCTTTGATAATGCACATCCTGCCGGCCAGTATAAACGCTGGTTTTTGCGTGCTCTTCAGGAAGAGTATGATGCAAGAGAAGAAGAAAATGTGATCTACGAGAATGCCATGGAGCTTCGTGGTCCGGCAAATAAACCTTCTTATGTGAATGGTTACGGAGACTATCTGTTTAGGGCATCACCTGCCAATAGAAAAGATGCTATGATTCGTAAACGTGAGATTCCCATGCCTGTGGAATATCATGTAAACGGTTCCCTGTTCCACTGTGGTACGGTGACATGGAAGAGAAATCCCGATGACTGGTTCCGGTTCCGTGTTCCGGGATCCTTCGATATTAGAGAAGGTCTGGAAGTGGAACAGGATGGTAATAGCTATACTTTTGTAATGCCGGAGAATGATGCGGCTTATCTGACCTTTGTTTTGCCGGAAGAAGGCGTTGGTTATATTGATTTTGAGGTGGATGCTCCGGAAGGAACTATCATCGAGGCTATTGTTCAGGAGTCCCACGATAAAAATAAAACCTTATGGCTGGACAGCTCTTATTATGCTTGGGTACGCTTCATTTGTAAGGAAGGGCACCAGCATTTGATGTCCTTTGATACAGAAGCAATTATGTATTTACAGTTACATATCCGCAATGCCAAAGGAAAGATTAAGATTACCAATCCGGGACTTTTCAGACGAGTTTATCCTACCATGCAGCCCCCTGTGATGGAATCAGATGATAAAGAAATTCAGAAACTGTTTGACGCAAGTGTGAATACCCTGCGCAATTCAGCCATTGAAACCATCTGTGACGGTATGGGAAGAGAACGTCAACAGTATGCGGGAGATGGTGCTCACCAAGTTTGTGCATTCTCTTACATCTATGGTGCACACGAGCCCATCGTAGGAAGATTTTTCGAAACCTTTACTGACGGTATCACCAGTGACGGATATTATCCGGATTGCTGGCCGGGATATGACAGAACCGTACGAATGAGTCAGGTACAGTTGGGAATGACCGGTTGGGGACCTATTCTGGATCATACCCTGCAGTTGATCTTAGAGAGTTATCGTCATTACCTTCATACGGGAAAGGATGAGCTGTTACAGAAGAGTTATCAGGACTTTTTAAAGTTCCATAGATTCTCTTTGGGATTTATGGATGAGGAAGGTTTGTTTAAAGTTGAGAATCTGGTAAAAGTAGGTGTTTGGCTGGATCATACTGCATTCCGCAAAGGAAGAGACAGACGTTGTCCTTACAATCTGTATTATGCAGGCATGCTGGAAAATGCCCTGGCACCCATCTGTGAGCATTTCGGTGATCAGGCTCTTGCACAGGAGTTGCGTGAATTGGCTGTAAAAATCGTAGAGAAGGTTAAGGAAATCTACTATGATGTAAACCAAAAAGTATTTATAGATAATATGCCTTTCATAGATGAAGACGGATATGAAACCGTTTCTGACAGAACCTTGTCCATGGCTTTGCTCTATGGATACTATGAAGATCCTGCGCCCAGCGTGAAGCTCTTAAAGGAGATGCCGCCACATGTAGGCGGAAGCTATCCCTGCAATATGGTATGGAATTATCGTGCACTGGCGAAGTTTGGAGAAGTGGACGCGGTCACGGAAGATCTGAAAAAACGCTGGTACACCATGCCTTCCGTTGCCCAGAATAATTCATTGCAGGAGTTCTTTGATACCGGTACCGATTCCTTCCATGAATGGAGTCATTGCCCTATGGGTGCAGTAGTGGCTGCTTATGAAGGATATATGGGTCTTGTTTGCGAAAAACCGGGATTTGAAGAGTTTTCCATCCGTCCTAATCTGGGGATGTTGAATAAGCTCCATCTGGAAGCAAAAACCATCAGCGGTAATATTGATTTTAGTGCAGAAGGCAAAGAATTGACCGTAACATTCCCCGAAACAATGAAGGGATATATCTACCTGCCAAATGGAGAAAAACAGGAATTAAGAAGCGGTGAGTGTTTGACTTTATAAACCCATCTCATTTTTACAAAAAATAGTAGTTGTAAAGTCACGCCTCATTGGATATAATAGTATTAACCTGAAATGTTGTTTCTCTTGCTATTTTTGAACCTACATTACTTTAAAAGGGATTCCTATATTGCCAAGTGGCTGTCAGGCCCCCATACCCGAACAAGGTCACTGAAGGGGAAGGCAAAAGGTTGGTTGCGGTCACCCACCTAGCGTCGCTAGGAGCCAAAAGGCAGGAGCCGACATTTTGGGGATACAAAAGATAAAAAGCAGTCCGAAAGGGCTGCTTTTGTGTTGGAAAAAATAATATGAGAAGCATGAAA
>JAZUCP010000141.1:0-7671 GCA_045639165.1 Acetatifactor sp.
TTTTCAACAAAGAATCCTGTTGACAAATACAGGCAAACAGTATAAACTATAAAAGCCGTACATTTCGGAGCAATATGAATATCTTATGAAATCTGGTCTCGCGCAATGGGAATCTACGAACCGTGTCAGGTTGGGAACAAAGCAGCACTAAGAAGAACCTCCTATGTGCCGCGAGGGTGCCGGGTGGAGGGATATTCGTACCGTTATGTACGGCCTTTGTATTTTGATTTTCCGGAGGTTGTTATGAAGGATTTAAAAAAATACCTTTCTGATTGTACATTATGCCCCAGGAACTGCCATGTGAACCGCCTGGCCGGCGAGCTGGGCCATTGTGGCATGTCCGGAGATATTCTTGCCGCCCGTGCCGCACTTCACCCTTGGGAAGAACCCTGCCTTGTAGGAGACCGGGGCTCCGGAACTGTCTTTTTCAGCGGCTGCAACCTTAAATGTGTTTTTTGTCAAAACCATAATATTGCACTGGGACAACAGGGGAAATCCATTTCCCTTTCCCGCTTATCGGATATTTTCCTGGAATTACAGGAAAAAGGAGCGACCAATATCAATCTGGTCACTCCCACTCACTATATTCCGCAAATTGCTCTGGCTCTTACATCTGCCAAAGAACAAGGACTTTCTATTCCCGTTGTATACAATACCGGCGGATACGAAAAAGTATCCTCGCTACAGCTTTTAGAGGGTCTTGTAGATATTTATCTTCCGGACTTTAAATACTATTCTTGTGAACTCAGCCGCAAATATTCCCATGCAGCTGATTATTTTCAGCAGGCCTGCGAAGCTCTTGAAGAAATGTTTCGCCAGGTGGGGCCATGTACCTTTGATGATCAGGGTCTTCTTAAAAAAGGCATCATTGTTCGACATCTGTTGCTTCCCGGTCAGACCAAAGACTCCAAAAAGATTTTACGATATCTGCACGAAACATATGGGGACAATATCTGGATCAGTATCATGAATCAATATACTCCTTTAGAACATGTATCTCCATTGCCGGAACTGAATCGGAACGTATCTGCCGAGGAATATGACAGAGTTGTCAACTTCGCAATCCAACTGGGCATCACCAACGCCTTTATCCAGGAAGGCGAAACCGCTACCGAAAGTTTTATACCGGCATTTGATCTTGAAGGGATTTAAGATTTAAACCGGGCTCCTTCTGATTCCTGTCTGCCGTCCCGCAAAAGTTCCTTTCATCAGATTCCGGCCCCAATCATGTAATATCCAAAATCACCTTCTTCTGCCGGTTCTGTTTTCGGTTCGAAACTTTCAAATCCGAACATAACAGCCACCTGCTTTTCTTTTTCATAATAATTGCCGGGGACACCTAAACATATTTTTTCCTGTCCTCGACGCATTACCTTTGTGAGGACCAGGTGTCCATAATTATAATATCCGTGAAGAAGGAAGCTGTTATCCACCAGGCGATAGTATAACCCAGGCAATATGATCATGTCCTTCAGATCCAACCTTAAATATTCTCTATCATCCTCAAAGGGGCGTATGTGGGGTAAAACCTCCCATAACTGATGCCATTTATCCCCCTTCATCCGCATGGATTCAACATTTCTCACTCTCGGAGCGCCTTCCATCTGCTCATCCTCAACCAGAATCCGCTCCTCCAAATGTACTTCCGCTGTTTCCAGATCTTCGATATTCCGTGTTTCCGTCCATGTTCCCTCCCGCAGAATACATTCTATATAAGAATTCTCATCCAAAACCAGACGCAGTCTTACCTGTTCCTCCATCTGCCCCATCAATACATCCAAATCCTGCAGTCTTGTCCGTCCCATTCCGCTTACAATATCCACTTGTCCCCAGTTTTTCTGCATTCTGTCACTGATCAATAATATATCAGATATAACTGACTCCAGCTGAACAGGGCCCGAAAGCTGCACTGAAAGGCTTGTCCCCGAACTTTCATCCTCCGTCTTCCGTGGCACCAGTTTAAGAATTCCTCCACCGGAATATTTTTCTCCATCTTTGTAATAATTCATGTAATACAATCTTTTATAAGAACCCATAAAAATACCCCCAATACATTTACTCTTGTACAAATGTATTAGGGGTTACTTATCAATATTCCATTTTATCCAAATATTTCATGTAATTTACTACCATCAACGCAATCTTAAAGGTGAGCGCATCATCGAAGTTCCTCAGATCCAGACCCAGACTCTTCTGAATCTTTTCAATGCGGTAAACCAATGTATTACGATGCACAAACAACTGTCTTGAAGTTTCAGAAACATTCAGATTGTTCTCAAAGAATTTGTTAATGGTTGTTAAGGTTTCATCATCCAGCTCTTCCGGAATATTCTCTCCAAATACTTCATCGATAAATATTCTGCACAAATTAACCGGCAACTGATAGATCAAACGACCGATACCCAAGGTGTTGTAGGCCATCACATTCTTTTCTGCATAGAAGATCTTTCCTACCTCCAATGCAAGCTTTGCTTCCTTGTATGACTTAGAAACATCCTTCAACTCCTGTACCACCGTACCATAGGATACCTTAACGTTCAGCATTGCCTCTGCGTTCATCATAGCTACAATAGTCTTTGCTACAGATTCCAGCTCTTCAGATACATCATTTTCTTCCAGTGCTTTGATTAAGATTACACTGCTTTCATCCACAGCAGTAATATAATCCCCGCCTTGAGTGGAGTACATGCCTTTTAAAAGCTCCGTAACAATGCCGTCCTTTTCCCCTTTGGCTTCCACCAAAAATACCGCTCTCTGTCCTGTAACATCAATATGTAACTTCTTGGCTCTGTTATAAATATCCACCAGCAATAAATTATCCAGCAATAAATTCTGAAAGAAATTATTCCGGTCAAATCTCTCTTTATAGGCAATTGCAAGATTCTGAATCTGGCATACCGCAATCTTACCGATCATATATGCGTCATCACTTGTTCCCTTGGCGATCAAGATATATAATAACTCACCCTCATCATGTATTTTCAAAAGATGATAAGAACCAATCACCTGGCTGTCTGCCGGAGAATTCGCAAAGCTGGAAACCAGAAATGCTGAGATTTCTGTCATAGGTGTGGTGGCTGCAAGTACATTTCCGGATAAATCATACACGCACAAATCCACTTTGGTAATCATTTTCAGTTCATCCAGACTATTCTGAATAATTTGGTTCGATATCATGCTCATCTCTCCTATCTCAAGATATATTTATTATATAATAACTCATTTTCACTAAATATGCAAGAAATAAAAGGGTGCTGTTACCAGCACCCCTTTATGTATAAAGTTACACTTTATTAGTTAGTAATAACCTGCTGAGTTTCCTTGTCAAATACATGGATCTTATCAACATCTACACAGAACTTGATGGTATCGCCAGGTCTAGCAGTTGTACGAGGATCAACTCTAGCGGTAACAGGGAATACATCAAGATCGAAGTATAAGAATACTTCTGCACCGAGTAATTCGTATACTCTTACAGTAGATTCAAATACGGTTGCTGCCTTTTCAACATCTTCAGGAAGATCTGATACGTTTTCAGGACGGATACCGAATACAACGGTCTTTCCATCATAGCCGCCAGCGATCAGCTTAGCAGACTTTTCTGCAGGAAGAGCGATGCTCTTGCCAGCGATTTCAAGGCTTGCAACATCACCTGCAACCTTAACGGTAGCATCAAGGAAGTTCATCTGAGGAGATCCCATGAAACCAGCTACGAATAAGTTCTGTGGCTTTTCGTATAAGTTCTGAGGAGTATCAACCTGCTGAACAACACCGTCCTTCATAACTACGATTCTGGTACCCAGAGTCATAGCTTCTGTCTGGTCATGTGTAACGTAGATGATGGTGGTTCCTAATCTCTGATGTAACTTAGCGATCTCGATACGCATCTGTACACGAAGCTTAGCATCCAAGTTTGAAAGAGGTTCGTCCATAAGGAATACCTTAGGGTTACGAACGATAGCACGTCCCATAGCAACACGCTGTCTCTGACCACCTGATAATGCCTTAGGCTTACGATCAAGAAGTGGAGTTAAGTCAAGGATCTTAGCTGCTTCCTTAACCATCTTATCGATCTCATCCTTAGGAACTTTTCTTAATTTAAGACCAAATGCCATGTTGTCATAAACTGACATATGAGGATACAGAGCGTAGTTCTGGAATACCATCGCGATATCTCTGTCCTTAGGTTCTACATCGTTAACTACTTTGTCACCGATTAATAATTCACCAGAAGAGATATCTTCCAGACCAGCGATCATACGAAGAGTTGTAGACTTACCACAACCTGAAGGTCCTACGAAGATGATGAATTCTTTGTCAGCGATTTCAAGGTTGAAATTCTTTACAGCTTCAAATCCGTTAGGATATACCTTGCAAATGTTCTTTAAAGATAAACTTGCCATTTTAAATGTAACTCCTTTCGTTAATAAACGATAATTTTTCTGAGGTTTCACATACCTCAACCTGTTAATAGTATAGCGACTTTCCCCTTTTTTGGCTATACTATTATTCCACAAACTTTTTCTTTCATATTGTGTGAATTGCTTATAAACTGTGAGGTTCTTTTGAGTATTCGGCGGATTGTACAATCCGCCTATAATTTGTTGAACAATTTGTACAATTCACTATTTATCCATATTCTGCTCGATCAATGCCTCATCCAGTTTATCGCTGAAGATTCTGTCCGGATCATCCTCCACCGGTTCTTCCGTTTCTCCCTGCGCCTCCAGTACCCTTTCTTCAATCTTCTTAAAGAAGCCGTTGTACAGCCAGGCAGATGCAAAGATCGGTACGGAAAGGCCCAGCATCATTACTACCGGCACTGCCTGATACACAAAAACTGCGATAACAAAGGGTGCCACATATAATACCAGCATCAGCACCGTCTTGGGAAGCTGTAAAATGGACATTAATAATGCATTTTTAAGGGTTGCCCGAATGGTATTGTCAAATTTTGCCAGTACCGGGAACACATACGTTGTGACCATCAGAATCACAACTCCAACTACGATAATGGCGATCTTAAGCACCTTGTTGAATTCCAGTCCGGATTTGGTAATAATGTAAAAATCACCTCCAAGAATCAAAACAGACACCAGAATGAGCAGCCAAATGATGGTAGCCTGTTTAAAATTCTCCTTGAAAGACTTAAAATAGCTTCTGACAATGTAGCATTCTTCATTTCTTATCATCTTAAGACAAACATAGTGAGCCGCCGTAAATGCAGGTCCAATGGTTATGATGGGAATACACAGCAACATGGTAAGAATATTGATGATCATCAAATCTGCCACCTTACCCAAAAACACCATTAATGGACTGTCTAAATTAAATATTTTCATTTTGTACTTCCTTCCTAAATTACATCCTTAGCAAATTTCTGCCCCTGCCGGCATATTTTTTTCCGGTGTCATCAGCGCCAGATTGCCTTCTGCATCCTCTGCACAAAGCAGCATACCTTCAGACAATACGCCTGCCAGTTTTGCTGGTTTTAAGTTAACCAACACCATTACCTTCTTGCCTACCATCTCTTCCGGGGTGTAGTGTGCCTTGATTCCGGAAACAATCTGGCGAATCTGGCTTCCCACTTTCACCTGGGAGCATAAAAGCTTTTTGGACTTAGGCACCGCTTCACAGGCAATGATCTCGCCCACCTGGAACTGAAGCTTTGCAAAATCATCATAGGAAATCTCTTCCTTAGCTTCGATGTCGATCACTGCTTCTTCTGCAGTTTCCTCAGCCGGAGCTTCTGCTGCAGACTCTGCCTCAGCTCTTCTTGCCGCATACATAGCTTCTGCCTTTTCTACGATTTCCTTGGCATCCAGTCTTGCAAAAAGAATCTGGGGCTTATCAGTTACCTTAATATCATTTTCGCGAAGTCCGAAAGTTTCCAATTGATCAAACTCACGAATGGTTCCATTTAACTGCGCAACTACTTTTTCTGCAGTTTCCGGCATAAATGGCTGTAGCAAAGACGCACCCATGGTAATACCTTCCACCAGATTGTACATTACGGTTGCCAAGCGGTCTGCCTTTTCAGGGTCCTTTGCCAGTACCCATGGTTCTGTTTCATCAATATATTTATTGCATCTTTTGAAGATTGCAAAGATCTCCGTCAGGGCATCCGCTACCTTCAGATCTGCCATTTTATTCTTTACTTTTCCTAAAGTTGCGGTAATCGTTGCCTTCAGATCTGCATCGATCACAGGATCAACCACGCCCTTATCAGCCACCACGCCACCAAAGTACTTATTACTCATGGAGATGGTTCTGTTTACCAGATTGCCAAGGGTATTTGCCAGATCGGAATTTAATCTTTCCACCATCAACTCCCAGGTAATGGTTCCGTCATTTTCAAAAGGCATTTCGTGAAGTACAAAATAACGTACTGCATCCACGCCGAAGAAATCAACAAGATCATCTGCGTAGATTACATTTCCTTTGGATTTACTCATCTTGCCATCGCCCTGAAGCAGCCATGGATGTCCGAATACCTGCTTGGGCAGTTCCTCACCCAGTGCCATCAGGAAGATGGGCCAGTAAATGGTATGGAAGCGGATAATATCCTTTCCGATCAGATGAAGGTCTGCGGGCCACAGCTTCTTGTACTGCTCTGTGCTGTTTCCATCCGCATCATAACCGATACCGGTAATATAATTGGTCAACGCATCCAGCCATACATAAACCACATGTCTGTCATCGAAATCTACCGGAATACCCCATTTAAAGGAAGTACGGGATACACAAAGATCTGTCAGACCGGGCAGAAGGAAATTGTTCATCATTTCATTTTTACGGGATACAGGCTGAATAAATTCCGGATGTTCGTTGATATGAGCGATCAGTCTGTCTGCATATTTGCTCATTTTAAAGAAATATGCCTCTTCACTTGCAGGCTTTACTTCTCTTCCACAGTCCGGACATTTGCCGTCCACAAGCTGGGACTCTGTCCAGAAGGATTCACAAGGTGTACAATAAAGTCCTTCATAGGAGCTTTTGTAGATATCTCCCTGATCATAGAGCTTCTTGAAAATCTTCTGTACCTGTTTTTCATGATAATCATCTGTAGTACGGATGAATTTATCATAGGAAATGTTGAGCTGATCACACAATCCCTGAATCACAGCAGCCACTCCATCCACGAATTCCTTAGGGGATACACCTGCATCCTGTGCCTTTAATTCAATCTTCTGACCATGTTCATCGGTACCTGTCTGGAAGAATACATCATATCCTTCTTTTCTCTTAAATCTTGCAATCGCATCTGCCAGCACGATCTCGTAGTTATTGCCAATGTGGGGCTTACCGGAGGTGTATGCAATCGCTGTTGTAATGTAATAAGGTTTTTTTACACACATATTTTTAAGTTCCTTTCTTTGAAATATTTTACAGGAAACATAAGAAGCCCGTCTCCTGCATTTACAGAAGACGGGCATATACCCGTGTTACCACTTCTATTCATCCATTCCTCACGAAATGAACCTCAGCGAGTCCCATAAGACTCTCCCGCTATAACAGGCGGACCTGTCGCAGCCTAACGTTTTGCTTCCTCTCTTAATTACGATGTGTACTGATTGCAAATTGGGGCAAACGCTCGGTGCGCTGCTCAGAAGCCATCTTCCACATTCTTCAGACTATGTTCCTCTCAGCAATGTGTGACCAAAAATCCGG
>JAZUCP010000142.1:0-6159 GCA_045639165.1 Acetatifactor sp.
TAAGGAAGACTTTAACTGGAATGAGATCTTTGCAGGTGCGGATTGGTTCCACTGGACCGGTATCACACCGGCACTGGGTGGAGAGATGCCTCAGATCTGTCTGGAGGCTTGTAAGGCAGCGAAGGAACGGGGAATTACCATTTCCTGCGATTTGAACTATCGTAAAAAATTGTGGACACAGCAGCAGGCAAATGAAGTCATGTCCCAGTTAATGCAGTATGTGGATGTGTGCATTGCAAATGAAGAAGATGCCAAGGATGTATTTGGGATCGAGGCGGAAGGAACGGATATAGATGCCGGCAAATTAAATCACAATGGATATATCTCCGTAGCGAAACAGATCTGTGATAGATTTGGCTGTAAAAAGGTGGCCATTACCTTGCGAGGATCCATCTCCGCCAGTGACAATGACTGGGCGGCAATGCTTTACAGTGGCGGACAGGCGTATTTTTCACCTACATATCGCATTCATATTGTGGATCGTGTGGGCGGCGGTGACAGCTTCGGCGGTGGATTGATCTACTCCCTGCTTGTGGGTAAGGAACCCCAGGATGCAATCAACTTTGCGGTAGCAGCGTCCTGCTTAAAGCATACCATAGAGAATGATTTTAACCTAGTATCTGTTGCAGAGGTTGAAGCACTGGCCGGAGGCAATGCATCCGGACGTGTGCAGAGGTAGCGGAAAAATTGGTGGGGGCAATTGCACCCGCCAGATTATATTGCTATAGATTTCTTATTCCTCTTTCCCCATACGTCCGAAAACCATTTCATAGCCATCGTTACCATAGTTGAGAGAACGATTTACGCGGCTGATGGTTGCGGTGGAAGCACCGGTTTTTTCAGCGATTTCCAGATAGGTTTTCTTGGCACGAAGCATGGTAGCTACTTCGAAACGCTGGGACAGGGAAAGTAATTCATTAACAGTACATAAGTCCTCGAAAAAGGAATAGCATTCTTCCTTGGATTCCAGACATAAGATCGCTTCAAATAAGTGATCCACTGCCTGCGTCTTTATTTTTTTGTTCATTTTCAAATACCCCGCTCAATACTTTTACACTGTGAAGTTTCACAACTGTAAATAGATTTTATCATAATGGATTAGCAAAGTAAAGTGTTTTCTTAAGAAGTTTTCTGTTGTCATTCGGTTTTTAATACTATATAATGAAAGGTAAGAGCAAAGAGGATGCACAGATTGAATTAGCGCAGTTTCACAAGCAGGATTGTGAAATGCAGAAAAGAGGAAAAGATGACGATAGATTCCAACAGTCTGATTGAAAGTATCATGGCGAGCTTTGACAGATTGGGACATATAAAAATTGAAGAGATTCCGAATATTGACTTATATATGGATCAGGTAACCACTTTGATGGAAGAGAATCTCAGACATTCCACCAGATATCCGGATCAGGACAAGATATTGACGAAGACAATGATTAACAATTATGCGAAAAATGATCTGTTGCCTCCACCTGTGAAGAAGAAGTATACCAAAGAGCATGTGCTGGTTTTGATTTTTATCTATTATTATAAGGGACTGCTTTCCATCAGCGATATTCAAACCTTGCTGGAGCCGATTACAGAAAAATACTTCGGGAAAGGTCAGGAATTTAATCTGGAGACCATATATAATGAGGTGTTCAGCCTGGAGGCGGCCAAGGTGCAGGCTTTAAAGCAGGAAGTCCGGGATATGTATGATCAGGCACAAAGCACATTTGAAGGAGCACCGGAGGAGGATCTGGAGTTTTTACGGATATTCTCTTTTATCTGCATCTTGAGTTATGATGTGTATGTGAAGAAGCTTTTGATCGAAAAACTGGTGGATGAGATTCGTATGAAGAGAGCTGCTGCAGCAGGCAAGTCTGTGGAACGTGGTGGTAAGAAGGAAAAGTAGAAACGGATTTTAAGAAGATAAAATAATATAAAGACAAGGAGAATGATCATGAAGGATGCAAATTGCGGTTATTGTATGAGGGGAGAGCTTTTAGAAAAGTTCGGCATTTTTATCTGTGAATTAGAGGTAAGTTCTTTGATTCTTTTTAAAGAGCAGAGTAAGCCGGGCAGATGTATTGTTGCTTACAAGGATCATGTAAGCGAGATCGTAAACATCAGTGATGAAGAGAGAAATGCGTTTATGGCGGATGTGACCAGAGCAGCCAGAGCGTTACACGCAGCATTTAAGCCGAACAAGGTAAATTACGGTGCATATGGTGATACCGGATGTCATTTACATATGCATTTGGTACCCAAATACGAAGGCGGAGATGAATGGGGCGGTGTGTTCCAGATGAATCCTGGAAAAGTATATCTGACCGATGCAGAATATGCAGAAATGATCGAAAAGATTAAAGCAAATTTATAATGAAATAAGACTGTGATTGCGCCCACAGCAAATTGTAAAGGGAGCCCGAAGATTCATTCACGGGCTCCCTTTCATACTATTTACCGGCTGCGGTTTTAGCGAAGCTGGTATCTACCAGGTCTTCATAAGGAACAGAGTCTTCCAGTTCGCCGGCCAGCTTCAGAATATTAAGCAGCAGGTCGAAGGAGGATTCTTCAAAGATTAAATCTTCCTTCCAGGTGTCCTGATTATAATATCGGGTAACGATGGTGGTCAGGGTATCCGTGCTTACTTCTGAAAACTGAGGCGCGATCACATCGGCGATTTCCTCAGGGGTATGTGTCTGCACATAATCCATACCCTTTTGTAAGGCGTTGGTAAAAGCCTGAATGATCTGTGGATTTTCTGCGATGAAATCTTTTTTTGCAGAAAAGGCAGTATAAGGAACATAACCGGATGCTTCACCCAGAGAAGCTACGATGTATCCGTCACCTTTTTCTTCAAGAGAGGTTGCGTGGGGTTCGAACTCAACGGTAAAGTCTGCATCCCCGCCTGAAAAGGCAGCAGCAGTGGAGCCGAAATCAATACTCTGATCGATATTGATCTCCTTGGTGTCAATATCATTCATATAGAGGATATATTCAAAAACCATCTGAGGCATACCACCTGCACGACCGCCAAGTACATCCTGACCTATCAGCATTTCCCAGTTAAATTCGTCCATGGGTTCTCTGGAAACCAGGAAATTGCCTGCACGCTGGGTTAATTGGGCGAAGTTCACAACATAATCCTGTGCTCCCTGAACATAAGTATAGATGGTGGATTCGCTACCCATAAATCCGATATCTGCTTCACCGGAGAGCAGGGCAGTCATGGTCTTGTCGGCACCAAATCCGGTAACCAGCTCCAGATCAATACCTTCCTCAGCAAAATACCCTTCTTCGATAGCTACATACATAGGTGCATAAAAGATACTGTGAGCAACTTCATTTAAGGTAATAGGGGTAAGGCCTTCTTCTGTATTTTTGCCACAGCCGGAAATGATTCCTGTCAGCAATGTTGTCATCAGCAATAATAATGGACCCCTCATGGATCTTTTTTTCATAATAGGATACCTCCCATGGCTTGATGCTTTATTGTATGCATGAATCGTAAAATGTGTAACTTTTCCTATTGTGTTCGTTCCATAAAATGGTATAATAATCTTTAAGGACGATGTGAGAATCGTAATGGAATGAATTGCCGGGGAGGCAGGAAAGAGGAAAAATGAAAAAATTAAGAGCTATACAGGAATTTATCATTATTAATATCGGAATTATAATCGTTGCGGCGGCGGTGGTTTTCTTTATGATGCCCAGCCATCTGACCATAGGAAGTATATCCGGTCTGTCAATTGTACTTGGGAATTTTATTCCACTGCCGGTATCAACCATTGTGTTGATTTTCAATATTGTATTGCTGGCAGCAGGATTTTTGCTGTTGGGAAGAGAATTTGGCGTGAAAACAGTATATTCATCTCTGATGCTGCCGGTGTACATGGGTATCATGGAAAAGTTTTATCCCCAGAATCTGTCACTGACAGGAGATGCATTTATAGATATGGTGAGCTACTGTTTGCTGCTGAGTCTGGGACAGGCCATCCTCTTTAATTGCAACGCATCTTCAGGTGGTCTTGATATTGTGGGTAAGATCATGAACAAATATCTGCGAATGGAGCTTGGTACTTCCATCAGTCTGGTTGGTATGTGCGTAGCTTTATCGTCCGCACTGGTATATGATAAGAAAATCGTAGTGATCAGTATTATCGGTACTTACTTGAATGGAATTGTACTGGATCATTTCATTTTCGGATCCAATCTGAAAAAGCGGGTATGTATTATTTCCGAGAAAGAAAAAGAGATTCGAGAGTTTATCTTACATGAATTACATAGTGGAGCGACACTTTATCATGCATATGGTGCCTACGATGAAAAACAGTACAAGGAGATCATTGCCATTGTGGATAAGAATGAATATGTGAAGCTGATGAATTTTGTGACAGGAATCGATGAAAAAGCATTTGTAACTGTATATGCGGTAAATGAGGTTATATACAGACCGAAGGTATTAAAATAATTGCGAAAATGACACCCCAGATACCGGGTAAATAGATCCGGGATTTGGGGTGATTTGCTTACTTAATATGTATATTCTTAATTGCCCAGATTTTCAGCGCTTTGGCATTGGTACTGATCTTGTCCAGAGAGTCCAGGATATTGTGGAAGGTCTGCTCTTCGGATTCGTCGATGTCACCATCTTCCGAGATGGCGATCAGGGCGGAGCGAAGGGAGTCAATGTCCTTCAGGGAGCCTAATACCTTCAATGCCAGTCGATCAAAATCGTCAATGGTTACTTCCCGGACGCTGTTCTTGCCGAGGGGACATTCTCTTGCACAGTAGGCATTGCAAAGCTCCGGTGTGTTGTAAGCAAGTGCCATGGCCTTTACTTCTTCAGGATAGGGTTCTATGGTGCCCAACTCGATGCGGGCCAGTCTTGTGCGGTCAATACCGATAATCTCAGCAGATTTTTCCCTGCTGCTAAAGTCTGAATTGGATTCGGCTGCTTCGCTACGTGCCTGATAGTACATATTGCCAGCGGCTTTGGTTGCTTTTTTGCTCATTGAAGTAAATTCCTTTCAAAATCCGGTCATCTTATCTGCAAGTATGTAGAATGTACAGATATTATAAGTGTAGTACATAGAAGGGATTTTGTAAAGTTTATTTATAAATCAGTTGAGTATATAGTAAAATTTTGATAAAATAGGTTTAGATATTTTACGACAATGGAGGTTTCGGTTATGGGTTTGATAAAAGCTGCAAAAGATAGTGTAAAGTCACTTTTGGCTGACCAGTGGAGAGAGTATTTTTATTGCGATGCAATTTCAAATGATATATTGGTTGTGAAGGGCAGTAAAAGGGCCACAAAGAATAATAAAGGCAGTGATAATATTATCAGTAATGGTTCTGTGATCGCCATCAATGAAGGTCAGTGTATGATGATCGTGGAGCAGGGAGAGATCGTGGAGTTTTCTGCGGAGGCAGGGGAATTCTTATATGATGCATCTACCGAGCCAAGCCTTTTCTATGGAGATCTGGGAACCAATATTAAGAACTCTTTTGAGGCGGCTGTTAAGAGATTTGTGTTCGGCGGAGCTACCGGTAAGGATCAGAGAGTGTATTATTTTAATATCAAGGAGATCTTAAGCAATCTCTTCGGTACGGCCAATCCTGTACCTTTCAGAGTAGTAGATATGAATATCGGTCTGGATGTGGATATTTCTATCCGATGCAATGGTGAATTCTCCTACAGAATCACCGATCCCATTCTGTTTTATAGGAATGTATGCGGCAATGTGGAGGAGGAATTTGAGAAGTCAAAGATTGCCAGTCAGTTAAAGGCAGAACTTTTGACCGCTCTTCAGCCCGCATTTGCAAGAATCTCTGCAATGGGTGTTCGTTACAGTGCGGTGCCGGCACATACTATGGAGCTTACAGAGGCTTTGAAAGCAGAGCTTTCCCAGAAATGGAGCAGAGTACGGGGTATTGAGATCGTGTCCGTTGCCATCAATAGTATGAAGGCTTCAGAAGAAGATGAAAATATGATCAAAACATTGCAGAAGACGGCAGTGATGCGTAATACCAATATGGCTGCAGCTACATTGGTGGAAGCTCAGGCGGAGGCGATGAAGGCAGCAGCAGCCAATACTGCAACCGGTCCCATGATGGCCTTTGCAGGGATGAACATGGCCAATATGGCAGGAGGTATGAATGCCAATACCTTGT
>JAZUCP010000143.1:0-2042 GCA_045639165.1 Acetatifactor sp.
ATTGCCCATGGAGCCGGCCATGACTGCACTGGACACCGCCACCGGGGAGCCAAAAAGGGCAATCAATGCCGGGAATTCATTGACACCACAGGTCAGAAGATTGGTGCACTTGCTTAACAAAATTGCTGCACCGATTCCCAATAAAGGTGCCAGCACGATACGGGAAAGGGTTCCTACCGCGATTTCCTTTTTCAAGCCTTTGACTGCAGAAAACTCGAACTGCCCGCCCATTACAATCAGTGCCAATGGAGACGCCATGGCCTTTAAATTATTAGCAGCCGTATATAGGAATTTTGTCTGCTTATTCAATGCAAACACCACTTCTCCAAACAATTCCACCTGCAATGCACGGATTCCAAGGCAGACAAGTCCTAATGCCACACCGATGATCAGCGGATTCTTTGCGATATTTAACAGTACATTTTTGATACTGCTCTTCCAGTCCCCTGTTTGCTCTAAAAATACGGTAAGGGAAATCACCGCCAGCATATTAAACACCGGAATTGTAAAAGCAGACACAACCGCCGCAACACCCATGGCTTCATTGCTTCCTAATGCACCTGCCAGGGATAGCCCGATGATGGCGAAATTACTGCGGAAGGCACATTGCCAGAGCACGCCCCTTCTCTTAGCCGCGTCCGTTGTCAGCACCGCCAGCAAAAGACCAAGAAAGAATATGGGTACAATCATCAACACGCAGTAAATAACAATATCCCAGGGAATTACCGCAAAGCTTTGAATATCATATACATTGATGACCAACATACAGGGCAGCAGAATCTTGAACACCATCTTGTTGCCCATTTTTACGAAATTCTCTGATATGAAGTTTTTTCGTTTCAGAATATAACCCAGTAATATCAATAAAAGTATGGGCAGTATGGCATTCACTGCCGTCATCAGAATGTGTGTTAATTGCATGGTTTCCTCTTTTCTGCATTTCACAAGCTGACTTGTGAAACTCGACGTTTTCTTTTGATTTTATATTTATAATGCGACGTTTTTCTGGAATTATCAAGTCTATTTTGTAACTTTTTTCTTGAATTATCTAACAAGATTGTACCAATCAATAAAACCAGGCAAAAAAGTGGGGGACTACTGGGTCTATGCAGAAAAATGAGATATACAGACCCAAATGTCGATATTTTTCCTTCTAAAAACAGGTTTCCTGGGTCTATATGAAAAAATCTCATTTCAGGATACCAGAAAAAGACTTGAAGTGGGTCTGGGACCACTTTTTGCCATGCAGAGATAATCTTCCATGTCTCCCATCGACATGTCGGGCTGGCGCACGCCTCTGCCGCTTCGCTACAAGCCGTGCCATTCGCAATCCGCTTCGCTTCTTGCTCATGTCGGGCTGGCGCCCTATAAGCCACAAGATGCAAACAGACCCGATCGAACATAAATGTTCGCTCGGGTCTGTTTTTATCTTGTGGCTTGCACGGCTTGTAGCTTACACATATTTCCCAAGTGTTGCTGCAACAGCCCCTACGCCTGAGGAAAGCTCTGCAAAGTATCCCTTTACCAGATCAGCAAGACCTACCTTGAACAGGTCCACACCGAAGATCTTATCATTGGTTAAGAGTACATCTAACTTGCTAAGATCCTTTTCTTCTACTGAAAGCTTGTAGTCTGCCACTACAGGCATAACGGTATCCAGCAGTGGATCAGGACTTAATTCGAATGCATTACCATTGTCATCTACAGCCATAAGGTAACGTAACCAGCCTGCGAATACAAGAGGGATCAGCTTCAGGGAAGCTACATCCAGTTCTGCACTCTTTTCGTATGCCTTAATGGTTTCACCGAAACGGATTGCCAGCTTCTGAGAAGTATCGGTTGCAATACGCTGAGGTGTATCAGGCATGAATGGGTTAGGAATACGGATATTTACTACTTCGTCGATGAACTTCTTAGGATCCATGATACCCGGATTTACTACTACAGGAAGTCCTTCTACATAACCGATGGTTTCTACCAGTTTCTTTAATACAGGGTTCTTCATTTCTGCGGAAATAAGTTCATATCCTAACAGACATCCG
>JAZUCP010000144.1:0-15381 GCA_045639165.1 Acetatifactor sp.
CCTCTTGCCAGCTTGATCAGCTTATTCTGCAGATCCGGGATCTCGCATACGCCACCGCATCCAAAGAATTCTTCTTCAATGGGATCTTCTGTAAACTGTGCTTCACTGGCATACACAATAATCTTTCCATCCTTTGTCTGACAGTTGGAAATGGTTGTAGGGAATGCTTTGATTCGTCCTTCATTACAGCCCCATCCGGAACCGGGATCATTTTTTGCAAACATCTTATGCTCGGTTACGGTTCCCTTTCCTGCCATCAAGCCCTGAGCTACCGGTCCACAGTGGAACAGGATTACTTTATTTTCATCGTCACCGTAGTTATTGTTCCAGTCCAGAACCGCGGTAGGTTCTTCGCTGGCCAGATTCATGGCACGCATGGTAATGGCAGAACACATATCGATTTCACAGGAAGCTACGATACCTCTGTCGTTCAATTCGCTCAATAATACACAGGGACATACCCTCAGATAAGTCTCCATCTCATTCCAGCAGCGGAGAGTTAATGCATCTAAGTGATATTCTTCTATGTACTCATCAATGACAACGGATATCTTAGCCAGCATCAGCTTGTTGCTCTCCGGCACTCTTGTAAAATCTGTATAATTTTCCAAAGCTTTCACTTTATGAAGTACTACCTGGTCATCATCCGCTTTTTTAGAAACCTTGAACATCAATTCAGACAAGTCAAAGCTTTCTACATTGATACCATATTTCTGCAAAGTAATCTCATCAAAACGAACGGTCTTAAAGGCGGTGGTTCTGGCACCGATGCAGCCCACATTAAAGCGTTTCATACCGTTCACCACACGACAGATAGCGGCAAAATCCTTTAAATTTTGCGCAAAGGCTTCTGACAAAGGATGCACCACATGAGGTTTCATCACGGTAAAGGGTACATTGTACTGAGTAAATACATCGGTTACAGAGAACTTACCACAGTAAGCATCACGTCTGTGTGCAAAATCCATCTTGCCGATCTCATCCGGATAGGCCTGCATCAAAATGGGCACCCCCGCATCCTGAAGTGCTGTAATGGCACCATTCTCATCTGCAAAAATAGGCATGGAGAAGATCACACCGTCATACTCACCCTCATGCTCCTTTAACCATTTTGCATAAAGAAGCCCCTCATCTCTGGTCTCTACACCGCCGTATCTGGTCAGCTCCGCATCCATGGCGATATAATCATATCCGGCATCTGTGACCGCCTTGATCATATCCTCTCTTGCTCCGTAAATCAATTCTCCAGGCATAAAACCTCTGTTACAAAATGCTAATGCGAATGTCATCTTTTTCATTGTTTTGATCCTTTCTGTGTTTATTATTTAAATAGGTGTTTAGATTTTCCAACTTGCAAACAACTTTTCTACATAATAAGCATACTTCCTTTTTCATCCTGAATATAGAGTCATATGTTTCAAAAACTGTAAAATCGTTTTGCAAAATCCTATTAGTGTGCTAAAATATATCTATCACCCGGACAATAAAAGGAGGAATTCATCATGCAGACTGCCACCTTAACTCTGAACAAAACTTCATTACTGGAGCTGATGCAGGACTTTTATATTCTCACCGGCATCCGCATCGTTATTTTTGACAGCTCCTATGAAGAAATACTGGCCTGGCCTCCATCCCGTTGTAATTTCTGCCGGCTTATGCACAGGCAGGAGACTTCCGCCGCAAAATGTACGGAAAGTGACCACAATTCCTTTGAACGCTGCCGCAAAAAGGGGCATTTGGAAATCTATCATTGTCACGCCGGCCTAGTGGAAGCTACCACTCCCCTGATAGATAATGGTGTAATCATCGGTTACATTATGTTTGGTCAGATTTCGGATTTACGAGAGGAATCCGAGACTCGTGAAATGCTGTATCAGGTGTTATCCCTGTATCAAAAGGAACCGCTTCCTGTTTCAGATGATATTTATCATATCACCCATAAAACCTCGGAACAGATTCAGGCTGCTGCCAAAATCCTGGAAGCCTGTACTTTTTATGTCCTTTTAAAAGATATGATCACCCTTCAGCGGAAGAATTTCATCACCAACCTGAATACTTTCTTAATGGAACACCTGTCCGAAGATCTGTCCGTTAATCGCCTGATGGCGGAATTTCATATCAGCCGCAATAAGCTCTACGATTCTGTGGATGAATATCTGGGGCTTGGCATTGCTGAGCACATTAAAAATCTCCGCATAAAAGAAGCCAGACGGCTCCTGAAAGAAACCAATCTGGCTGTTCATGAAATCGCCGACAAAGTCGGATTCAATGATTATAATTATTTTTGCAGAGTTTTCAAGAAAGAGGTTGGGATGCCTGCCAAGCAGTATCGGCGGGAGAATCTTTAAGTACCCCAAACTACAAGTTCTCTAAGATATCTGTATATTTCTTTTCAATCTCTTCGCCTAACTTAATAAATGTCGGTATATATTGTTTCAGTATTGTTTCAACCAATACCAGTGCTTCATTTCCATCATAGATATGGGTCATGTTGTTTCGGTTTTGCAACATTTCCAGCCACACAGCCTCGTCAATAAATTCATATACCGCATATGCAGCCTTAATAATCTCCCGTGGCGATCCGGTATTCGCTACACTCTTCCCTTCATAACGCAATAACTCTTTTAATACCTTCCAAGATAATTCAAACTGAATAAAGAATTTATCGATGATGCCACTTAAGATAAACTCATTTTCCAAATCTTCATCATAAGCTTTCGAAAGCACCATCAAATTCGACTTATAATTCTCAAATTTTTTCATAAAGCAACCTTCCCTCCTTCTCAATAGATTCTCTAAACTTAGCTTGAAGATTCTTATTCATATCCACAACATCATACGTCAAAAGTGTGGAGGTAAGCTCTTCCAAATCCAAAGCAAACGCAACGATGTTTCCGCCAGATGCAGCTAAGTCAATATCACTGGCTCTATGATAATCTCCACGAGCTCTGGAACCAAACAAAACCACCTTTTCAATAGAATGCTTCTTTGCCAGTGCAACTATTTCTTTTATTACTTGCTCTTGTATACCTGTTCCGTTCATATAACGACCTCTTAATAGGATTAACCAAAATATTTTAATCTACTGTAAATAACATATCATAAATTGAAAACCTTTTCAATCTCTCAAATATTCTTTCAACATAGCTTCCTGATAAGTGGCTTTCTTCTGCAAAAGTATTGCCCGTTTGACCTCCTGCAGTTCTGTTACATGAATCTTTTCTAATTTCTTAAGCCTCTCTTCAGAAATTTCTACGTTGGATTGATACCTTTCGTACAACTCCCCACTATACCTCCAAAACTTAAGTCGCTCTCCATATCGTTCCTTTAGTTTCTGTGCAATCTGTAGTCCTTCCGGATCAAAATCTCCTGCGTAATAGAACTGTGTCTCCTCATCGAACAGATCCATTAACACTAATGTAGCCAATCGGATCTGACCGTTTCCACACAAGACTGCTTTCTGCGGGCAAGTGGTTATTAATTTTGAAAACACTGCCGGATTTTCTACGATATATACGTACTTACCAATCTGTGGTTTTACTGACTTTAATTTC
Source organism: Acetatifactor sp. (assembly GCA_045639165.1). Taxonomy (GTDB): domain Bacteria; phylum Bacillota; class Clostridia; order Lachnospirales; family Lachnospiraceae; genus Acetatifactor. Next base: position 3,555 of record JAZUCP010000144.1, read on the forward strand.
CCCAAAGTCATGAGCGTTAACAGCAGCGGCTCTCTGCATTCTAAAAAGCCCTCCATCCCTTTATGCGACAATCCCTCCTTGTCTATTCCGGAAATTCCATATGTTAATGTGTTATTTGACAAATCATCTTTCAGGAGTCCTGCCTCGAAAAAAAGTGATGCCTTTTCTTCCGATCGAAAGGATGTGAAGCCGGCGAAATTAGTAATATGTGCCTTCAGAAACAAAATCAGCAGTTGTTCCCCTAATGATCCCGCATCAAAAAAATGCGGATTACCTGTAGTCTCAGCAGCAAATACTGCAAGCAGCTCATAAGAGATCTTCCCATCCTCCGCAGTCAAAAATGGCAGCTTCGGAATTGCAAGCATTAGCATTTTCAGATTTTCAAATAAGTGATCCGGATGTTCCCGATACTGTTTCATCAATAACAGATACCCATCCTCCTGCTTCTGCAGAATATTTTTCAACCACATACTGCCCGGATTTTGCGGTTCTGCTTCTATAACCTGGACAAAGAATTGTTCCCTTTGCAGACTTTCCTGCTTTTTCTGTTCTTTTTTTCCAACAAGTTCTTCCCCAAAGTAACATCGCAAAATATCTTCCCACTTTAATCCGGCGAAACGACTGTTTGCCAGAGCTTTCTCCATTGCTGCTGCTGAAACAGTAACACTTTTTGTTCTTAGATAGTCCTTTTGAAAAAAACCACCCAACTGCTTTCGCTCCTCCTGATCCAGCCCATAAAGCTGCACGCTTCCCCCAAAATGTCCAAGGCTTATATATTTTTCTCTTACTTTCAAAAACAATTTTTTGTAGACTTTTCTTTCATTAAAATAGGATATGCACTCTGTTAACTTCTTCTGTTTCTGCTCATTCCTACTCTGTTCCAAATCCATCATGTGCCAGCACTCGTTCCTTACCATTCCAAATATATTTGATCACCGTTACAAATTTTACATTCTCCGGACGAAGCAATTGATAGATTGCAAGTCCCGGTACGGTATCATAATCCCCCCACAGTACCTGAGAATTGATCATGAAATTAAATTTACACTCCACCATCAGCCGGAACATATCCCGAATATTGGTTTCATCCACTCCGGCAAAGGCCTCATCCAATGAAATAAGTCTTGGTGCATCTTCTCGTGCCCCTGCATATTTTGCCACTACAGCTGAGAATAAAGGCACATACATGGACATAGCCTTTTCACCGCCACTGAAGGTAAAGAAGACCCTGTCAGTCAATTCTTTTTTCTTCTCTCCGGTTTTTTCACATTCTAATGTAAATTCAAACCACTTCCGATAGTCCAATACCTCGCGCATAATTCCATGGAATGACTGTACCGAATTGCCATCCTCAGACATTTTTCTTGCTTCCTCAATTTTCGACCTGAAATGCAAGGACAGTTTCTCTATCTCTTCCTCACGCATAATCTCTGCATCCTTGGAAAGCAAATCAACCAATTCTCTGGTATCCAATTGCTCTTCCTTCTCTGCCCGCTTATGCTTCCACTTCAAACTTAACTTCAAACCACTGGACGTATGCATGGTGCCCATCAGCCGATTCATGTTCTCCACCCAGCGATTGCTGGAGTGAATCTTCGCCCTGATTTTCTTACTGATCGTATTCGCTAAGATATCCTCAAATAATTCCCGCTCCTTATCACTCAGCAGACGTTTCTGATCTTCTGCATCCTCTCGCAATTTTGTAATCAGTTCCTTAAACTTAACATTCATTCCCCGGTACTTAGCTGTAATATCGGTTCTACGCATGGATACAGCATCCGTTTCTCCATCATCCGTTTCTGCAAACAGGGTCTGCAACGTAAGCTGATAATCTGCAAGATAACCCCTATTTTCATGATAAGCTCCTTGAAGTTTTCCATGCAGATCCGCCTGCTTCTTATTCCCAAACTTTCCTGCCAGCATAGAGCAAACCTTCTCTGCCTGATCTTCCATATCATCATTGATCACAAAATAACGCTCTACATATCCTAACTGGTACTCTTCACGGAATCCTGTTTCTAAATACCTATACTGATAGAGACTGTTCTGATGCGCCTCTTCCAATTGCAGAATATCCTGTTCTAAACGTACTGTCTCATCTTTCCAATGTGTCTGTTGTTGTGCGGAATATTCCCGCTCAGCAGGCAGCTTGGCCAATCGTTCCAGACAATAATCCAGCCTTTCCTTGATCTTGTCATAATCTGTAAGCTTTAACTGTTCCCTCACAGACTCCAGTTCGGTTTTTAAAGCTTTTGCCCTGCGAACCATACCTCCCAACTCATAGCGAATGGTATCAAGATCCCCATCCAGAGACTCAAGATTATCCTCCAAACGAAGCCGATTCTGTACACCATTCCGATAACGTCCATGTTCCATTTGAACATCGGTCAAAAGCTCTCTGTATCTTCTCAAAGCCTGCAATGTATTTATAAAAATATCCAGTCTTGCAGTGAGATAACATTTACTGCAAATTTCTCTGACACGCAATTCAATCTGATCCAGTTGTGTCTTGACTAAATGTAGTTGTTCCCGCAATGATGCAATCTGTTGATTGATCTGCTCTAATTCATTACTATTTTTCCAGCATTCAAAGGCTGCTGTTTTCAGATCTGTATCTTTCGGAAAAGCATTCCATTCTTCTGTCAGCACATTTATGTTATTTCTTAATTGCTCTATTTCACTTTCACATGCTTCCAACTGTTCTTTCAGCAAAAGCTTTTCATTTTCCAGCCGGGCAATCTCTTTCATGCGGAATTTCTCACGGGCTCTCACACCAATATAACATGCTTTATACTCTTTTGTGATAGTGCCCTCAATAACACCCATCTTGTAATTTCCTTTTTCATCGATCCATGTATTTCCGTTGTTTTCCTGCAGTTTCTTTTTATTCACACCGATAGAAGCCAAGATATTGGAAACACTCTGATACTTCAGAATATCATTTTCAGCATTGTCCACATCCAACCATTCCAATAAACTTTGCTTCACATGAACTGCATCGCTGAAAATATAACGGTCACACACGCCCGGATCCAATGACTGCACTGCCTCTCGATATTCAGCCGGCACAATCAGCGCATCCAAAATCCCCATAGTAAGCAAAGCCTCCTCTAAGCGGGATGTCTGTGCTTCCTCCATATGTTCACTGAAATCTATTACCTTATAAAACTGCAAATAGGGAATTCCTTTTTCCGCTAATAACTGACGGTTGCGGCGTACTGCCTCACTGCATTCAGGTTCAGGTTCTTTTTTATTGTGCCATTCCTGCAGCTTCTCTAAATTCTGCTGATATTCTTCTGACAGCTGTTTTTTCTGCTTTTCCTTTTCATACAAAGCATCTTTCAACTCCTGCTCTCTTAAGTCAAAAGAACTTTTTCCCATATTGCGTATTTCATGAAAATCCGTCCCAAAGACATATTTTTCAATTTTTTGAGCAATCCCCTGCTTAATTTCATCTTTCAGATGCAATTGGGTATTGTCTCTCTCCCATTGATAGAACCTTTCAATAAATTCATCCTTTGTATCATGAAGCAGTACATCGTATTGACGGCACTCTTTTTCCTTTTGTTCCTGTTTTCCTCTGCATTCATCCAGTTCCTGCTGTTTTCTGTCAAAACGTTCCCGGTAATTCCTTTCCTCCAACAGAATCTCTCTTCCGTTCTCCACTCTCTTAGTGTACTCTGCAAGTAACTGTGCATGACTCTGAAATGCCTGTTCTTTTTCCGGACTTTCCAACAGCTCCCTTTTCAGAAAAGCAAATTCATCGAAAGGAACGCCTTCTATTACTTCCTCCATCTCAGCAAGTTGTGCTTCTATAGTCTCCCATGTCTGTTCATTTTCGGTCTGTTGATTATTCCGCTTTTTCTCAACATCCCTATACTTTCCTTCTTTATCCTGCTCTTGTCGCTTTTTCTCGGCAACTGTATCTTCCGCCGCTTCTACTTCATCTTTCAAACGGATTTCCTGCTGTTTGAGCCTCGCCGCATCGCTGTCTTTCAGTGAATTTTCTTCCTTTTTCAGTACAGTTTCCTCTTGCTTAAGCTCTTCATAATGTGCTGTTTCTTCTTCAAAGAGCCTAATGCTTTCCTCCTTTTTCTGCACTAACTCTTTTAACTGCTTCTGCTGCTTTCTGCACTCCTGTGCAGAATTTTTGAATTGTAATGCTTTATCATACAACACGATCTGATTATATTGGTCAAACGCCTTTTCAATCTGCTCTGCTGCACGAACACTGTCATCCAAAGTATCTAAATTGGTTTTCTGGTTATCCATATTTTCAATTGCTTCCGACATGGGACGCAGGTCATCTTCAGACAAAGTTTGCAGGGATCTGCTCAAAATCTCATTAATCACAGAAGGTTTGAAATCTTTCGACAATTTAGGAGTACGCAGCTGAATCAACAGCTCCAGCATCTCCTGATATTCTTCTATCGTTTCAAAACCAAATAACAATCGATTTACACACTGGGCATACTCTCCCTGTGTTTCCATAACACGTCCGCCTTCGCCTAATCGGTTTTTCAGCTCCTGCTTCGTACAGGTGATACGATTTTGCACATCTTTATATAAGAACAGATCCTTTCCCACACGTCTTCCATCTGTTACACAAAAGTACCATGTGTCTAACTTTTTATTTTTTCTTGCACGAATCCCCATTGCAATTGTAGTATAAGTGTCACTGTCCGTCCTCTTTAGTTCCATATAAAGATAGCCGGTACGTTCCTCCCGCTCATCGCCTTCTTCCAAAAGATAGTTTTCCATTTTTCGTGCCCGTGAACCAAAAGGATCCAGTCTTTCCGGACGCATATTTCCATCTAAAAGCAACGGAATAAAACTCTGCATTGTAACAGATTTACCGGAACCATTCGCTCCCCTTAAGAGCATTCTTCCATCCAAAAATTCAAATTCCTGATCATCATAATACCAAAAATCCAACAATCCGATCCTGTTCAACTGCCACTTACTTTTCATTTGCATTCACCTCAGCACTTTATATTATTCAAAATCCACAGGATACTTCCCAATCACTCTTGCCATGGCCGGTCGTATCAAAATATCATCTCTATATTCCTGCACTAACTCCAGATTTTTCAGGTAAGAGGATATCTCCTGATAAAACTCCTCCGTCACCATTTCCCGATACGTTTTAATGAAGCCTTTCCCAAAGCGTTCTTTACATTCTTCAATCAAGTTTCGAAACTGCTCTGCGGATATTCGTACATTTTCATCGTTTTGTACTTCATATTCTCCCAAGTCTACCTTTTCGCGGAGCAAGTGTCCACATAAAAGCACGATGTCTGACAATGTGTTCTCCTCAGGGAGACAACGTCCCATACGACATTCCTCTCCTAAAATAAGATAGGCACTGCTCCGGTATACCTGTAGTTCGCATGGAAAAAGCTCATCCAATTCTCCCTGCAGCATGTTACGATAATTCCTCACATAAGCGAAATCTTCCTCATTTTCTTCTGTCCGATAAATCCCCATCGTCATCAGCAGGCTTCGATATACCCTCTGCCTCCGTACAATTCCCCGTTCTTCATCCACATCTATCCATTCTGCCTTCAGAAAATCTGTATCATCCGTATAATCCAGAATGTTCTGGGTAAAATTTCGCATAAAGAAACGTGAAACACCTGTATTTTCATACAATACTTCGCTACTTTCATCCTTCGCAAAACCTTCTTCGCTGCCGTCATCCATATTCAAAATCCCTACAGATACACAGTATTTCATTACTTTTATCAGATGACGCCGATAACGGTATATAGTCCAGTCAATTTGTTCCTCCTGATACTGCCCCTGCACATATTCTGTAAGCTCTGACAGTACAAACTGCTCTTCTGCCTCTTTATTTTCCAAAAACATTAGGATCAAGCAGAAAAATGCATATTCTATAGGTGCAGTAAACTCCTGAATCCCCATCCAGCGTTCAGCCCTGGCAGGAATCTTCTCTACCTTTACAAGATAGGGATTTACAATAACCTGGTAACCCATTTTTTCCATAAGAAACTTTTTCACACTGCCGATTTCATCTTTAATCTGGTAATATAATTCTTTCTCTCTGGATTTTAATATCCATCTTCTGCTCAGAAGTATTTCTAATACATTCTTTTTCTGTTCATTTTTCATAACTTATAATCACTCATCCTGCTGATTTTCAAATACAATCGTATACGCCGGCATCCGGAAGGTTCCGTCAGTACAGGTAAGGACACAGGTTTCACCCGGCGTCTCCAACAAAATGGAGAATGCCTGTCCATCTTCTGTTTTGGCCCGATGCTTTTTGTTTTCCAGTCCCTTTGACAACCATGTAAGAAATATATCTCTGACCTGTGGCTCTATTACCGGCAAAGCAGCAAAATCCAAACGATTGTTTTTAATATAACTTTTTAAGAGCTTTCGCTCCTCTTCTAATTTCTGAATCATTGCCTGTCTGACCGCTTCTTTTTCTTTGGAACGGTCTTCTATCCCGGTTCTTTTTGCTTTTTCATGATAATTACGGATTCTGGGCTGTATCACGATCTCCTGTGGCTCTTCTTCGTAAACACCGCTATTTATGCTTTCCGTCAATCGTGGAAAATCTCCCTTTAAGTGCAGGGGCTTCTCAATTCCAAAAACTACTGCTGATAATTTGTGTGCCTCCCCAATATCCCGGCATTTTGCAAACATGGAGGCCAGCTTACGGTATTCTTCCTTTCGGTTGGCTCCATTATTGCTCAGTTCACTAAGGCGGTTGGCATATCTTGTAATCTTACGTATCACTTCATTGGTGGTATCAAAAACCTTCATAGACTCTGAATCTGTTCCGTTTGTCCCTATAAACCACTTCCGTATATTCTCCCAGCGTCCTTTCATTCTTTCATAGATCTGCTGTTCATCTAACTCCACATCAATTCTGGGGATAGACAATTCATAAGCTGTCACCTGCTCTAATACAAATCTTACCGTTTCCGGCTGCACCTTTTTCAATGCCTGCTCAATGGCTGTCACATTAATCTGAAGGCTTTTTACAAAAGTCCTGAGATATTCTATCAAACGATCCTTAAACACTAAAAACGCTCTGGTCTTCATCATTTCTTCCGCTTTTACGCTGTTCAGTTCTCTCATATAGTCCTGATAATTTTGGTTGAGACGGATAAAATCATTGTTAAGATCATTCCACCAACCATAAATCTTTTCCCTGTCTTTTTCAGGCATTTCCTCTATTTTTCCCAAAGAAAAGCGAAGTCTTTCAAGAAGCGTCGGCTCTAAAGATGCACCTTCAATAAACAAATTCTCCAAACGGATTACCATACGTTCGATTTCAACAGTAGTCTCCGTCAGTTGGTAGCGAAACTTTTTATTCTTAAATTCCTCTATGGATGAAACATGACGTGTATCCTGAATGGTTGCCAGATTCCCCCATCTGGTCAGTGTCTCAAGATCCTGCTGACATTGCTCATAGGTATACCCGGAAAAATAAGAATCCTCAATCAACTCTTCATATACCTCTTCCTGATACATCCAATATTTTAATTTCTCATAATTCAAATAAAACAAACGGGCAATAGATCGATATCTATCTGTATTTTCTACATCCAGATATTTTGCTTCTCTCACCGGTTTAATCAGCTTCTCATGTATTTTCATTTATGCGTCCCCTTGAAGTGCTTGTCATTAATCTCTTTGACTTTTATTATACACAATATAGTGTCCAATATTTGGTACACATTCTTTTGTATACTATTTATTGTATAACTATTGCGTTTTTCCGTCAATATATTCAGACATTTTTGCTGTACTTTCCTCACAAAAACGGCTATAATTAAAATAAATAGTATAAAAATCAAACTAAGACAGCTTGACTTTATCTATATTTTGTCTTATGATTTAGTTGTTTTACACCTGTCTTGTCAGACAAGATATTTATAATTACTAACGCAGCCGCCATTTCCCGGCTACAGAAAAAAGTGAGGAATATTATGAGTGCTCAGAATTTAACATTATTAACGGATTTATATGAACTAACCATGATGCAAGGTTACTTTAAGAATCATGACCGCAACGAAACCGTTGTGTTTGATGCGTTCTACAGAAACAATCCCTGCGGAGGCGGCTACTCCATCTGTGCCGGATTAGAACAGGTCATCGAATATATCAAGAATTTGCATTTTGCTGCGGATGATATTGCATATCTTAGAAGTGTAGGATGCTTTGATGAGGATTTTCTGGAATACTTAAGCAATTTTAAGTTTACCGGCGACATCTATGCGCTTCCTGAAGGAACAGTTATGTTCCCAAGAGAGCCTATGATCAAGGTCATCGCTCCCATTATGGAAGCACAGCTTATTGAAACTGCCATCTTAAATATTATCAATCACCAGAGTCTGATCGCCACCAAGGCAGCCCGGGTATGCTATGCAGCCAAGGGTGACGGCATTATGGAATTCGGTCTTCGTCGTGCTCAGGGGCCGGATGCAGGTACCTATGGTGCCAGAGCAGCCATGATCGCAGGCTGTGTTGCAACCAGTAATGTATTGGCAGGCAAGCTTTTTGATGTACCGGTAAGAGGAACCCATGCCCATAGCTGGATCATGAGCTTCCCCGATGAATATACTGCATTCCAAACATACGCAAGCATATATCCACATGCCTGCACCTTATTGGTAGACACTTACGATACCATCAAATCCGGTATCCCCAATGCCATCCGCGTTTTTACGGAAATGCGTGAAGCAGGTGTAGAATTCAAGAGCTATGGTATCCGTCTTGACAGCGGCGACTTGGCATATTTGTCCAAAAAGGCTCGTAAGATGCTGGATGCAGCCGGATTCCCGGACGCAGTCATCTCAGCTTCCAATGACTTAGATGAATTTTTGATCGACAGCTTGAAGGCTCAGGGTGCCGCCATCACTTCCTGGGGCGTTGGTACCAATCTGATCACTGCAAAGGACAACCCATCCTTTGGCGGTGTGTACAAGCTGGCAGCTATCATGGGACCTGACGGAGAATTCATTCCCAAGATCAAGCTCTCCGAAAACAGCGAAAAGGTTACCAACCCCGGCAACAAGATCATTTACCGTGTATATGAAAAAGATTCCGGCAAGATCAAAGCCGATCTGATCTGCCTTGCCGATGAAGTATACGACGAAAACGACGATCTCCTGCTTTTCGATCCACTGGAACCTTGGAAAAAGACCAAATTAAAGGGCGGAACTTATACATTACGTCTTCTTATGGAGAAGATTTTTGAGAAGGGTGATTGTGTTTATACCTCTCCAAAGGTTATGGATATCCGGGAATATTGCCTGAAAGAACAGGACACTCTCTGGGAGGAAACCAAGCGTTTCGTCAATCCTCATGAGGTGTATGTGGACTTATCCAAAAAGCTTTATGATACCAAAATGCAGCTCCTGGATCAGATGGGGGAGAAATAATTGTAAAAAATGCAGCTCCGGTGGGGATCAATCCATCGGAGCCGATTTTCTACAATCTGAGTTGCTTACAAAACGTAAGCAACTCAATAAGTCTCAACATGCCATGACAAAGACCCTGCCCTCAGAAAAGCCGAAAAATTTCACTGTAACCCTGGAAAATCCCCTGAAGGTCAACGCGGTAAATGTGCCGGACTTTGTCTACAGTCTGCAACTGCTTACAATTTGTAAGCAATTTATTTTCCTCTTTTTCTTGATCCCATACCGCCCTGATTAGCTGTAAAGCATATCCCATGTCAAGGACATTTTACTTACCATTTGGGTCTATACAAAAAAACTTGTATTTTTGATCCTCTTTTTACGTAAATTGAAACGAAAAAATCTCCAAAAAGGATCTTTTATATAAATAATAAGCCTCCATACCCCGAATTTTGAAAAAAACAGGGTCTAATAAAGAAATTTTCGATGTTGAGATACTTTTGACCCCAACATCAAATTTCTTCACATAGACCCCAAGCTTGTATTAAGATGTAGAAAACACTTCTTTATCAAAATATAGAAAACACGTCTTTATAAAAGAGTATCCGCTCACTCCTACAAAATGATCCCCATCATGCACTGGGATGCCAGATACAGGCAGATTCCACTGAGCAGCGGAGCCAGTCTGCCCGCAGGACCAGTTGATAAACGATCCTCCATGGAAGAAAACATCCATGTGACCAGGCTAAACAAAACTCCCCCTACCAGTGCCAGTTTCAAAGCCTCTGCCCCTGATACAAATCCTGCTGCCAGAGGCAATATTCCAAAGGATACTGCTGAAAATCCTGCCACGCAGTAATAGCAACGCTTTCCTTCTTTTACCACATAGTGATCGATCAGCAGTGCGACTATGCTTACAAGCACCATATTTGGAATATTGATCTTGGGAAGGATGATGGCGGGCAGGAAGATCCGCACCAGCACCGCTGCCAGCAACAGTACCCCCAGCACAATCGCTAATATGGTATTCAGAAAATATTTTTTATCTTTCAAACTCTCAACCTCCCCAGGATGTGGCACCGGATTCGATATCCGCTCCGGTAACAAAAGCTACTGCCGAATTAATGCTTTTTGCAATGGCTTTGGAGGTAACGGTTGCTCCCGTAATACCATCCACATAGGTGCTGACCTCTGCATCCGCAGTCTGTGTAGCCCCACTGAAAGCATCATTCCCCGCACTGATAGCCATCTCGCCACTCTGATTTAAAAACTGTGCCAAAAACACATGATCCGTTAAGGCATTTGCCCCCAGTCCGTAAGTTTCTGACAGATCTGTCACAACCATACCAGTTACTCTGCCGGCATTGCTGACACCTACTAACATGGTAATATCTCCTGCATATCCATAGACAGAAGTTTCCACAACATATCCATTTTCAGCCTTGTGTACGGATCGGATATTGGTATCATCACCGGTATATTCTTCCTCCACAAAGGCATCACTTTCCGGCAAAATAGTCTGCATCAGCCAGAGACGCTTTTCTGCTGCATTTTTCTGAGCAATACCTTTTAATCCAAAGTTGGCACCACCAAGCAAAACTGTCGCAATTATAATTGCACTTATAGGTGCTAAGATTCCTTTTTTCATGAAACAGCACCTCCTTTTTTTGTTCCAAATCTTCTGGGTGCGGTATAACGGTCCAAAATCCAGGCCAACCCATTCATGATCAGAATTGCATAGGTAACTCCTTCCGGATATAAACCGAAATATCTAAAGAATACGGTCAGTGCACCACAACCCACACCATAAACCAGCTGTCCTGCCGGTGTTACCGGAGAAGTAGAATAGTCCGTGGCCATAAAAATGGCTCCTAACATAAGTCCGCCGGAGAACAGGCTGTAAAGCATCCACATCAAGGGTTCATCCGTCTTATGAAAAACCAAAGTCAGAACTGCTACCGTTCCCAGATAGGTTGCCGGAATACGAATGGAGATAACCTTTCGCCAGATCAGGTATGCTCCACCAAGAAGCAGTGCCACCGCAGAGATCTCTCCGATGGACCCGGGACATCTTCCCCAGAACATATCCATCACGCTCTCTTGTGGCAATGCAGGCATTACCATATGATGCAGCGGGGTTGCGGCTGTCACACCATCTACGCCGGGCGCAAAATAACGGACCATTCCCACCGGATAAATCAATACCATCAACGCTCTTGCAGACAGTGCAGAATTGAAAATATTCTGTCCCAAACCACCGCAAAGAGCCTTTACCACAATGATTGCAAAAGCACTTCCCAGTACCACCAGCCAGAAAGGAACGGATACCGGTAAAGTCATGGCAAGCAGAACTGCCGTAACCAGTGCCGAGCCCTCTGCCACTGTATTTCTTGTCTTTGTCAACAAACAATATACATATTCTGATGCCAGTG
>JAZUCP010000145.1:0-5958 GCA_045639165.1 Acetatifactor sp.
CCATTCTTCTTGGCCTGTCTTACCAGCTCAACTGCTTCCTTGGTACTGATGTGCTGTATATTGATGCAGGCGCCTGTTTCCAATGCCAGCTTCAGATCTCTTTCTACCAAACTGATCTCCGCCTCTCTTGGAGAACCGCCGATTCCGAAATATTCACTTGCCTTGCCTCGATTAATCCCATTATTGGTAATATACGCCGGATCTTCCTCATGGAAGCTGATGGGCATATCCAATGCCTTGACCTGATCCATAGCCTTTTTTACAAGCTCCACATCCATAAGGGGCACGCCGTCATCGGTAAAGCCTACCGCTCCGGCCTTGGCAAGGGACTCCATATCCACCAGTTCCTTACCCAACATCCCCATAGTCACATTGGCACAGGTCTCCACATGAATACCGGTAGTTTTTCCTCGCTCCAATATATACTGAAGAGTTTCTTCATTGTCCACTTGGGGCTTTACATTGGCCATGAGCACCACTGTAGTAATACCACCTCTTGCAGCGGATTTTGCCCCGGTTGTGATATCTTCTTTATGCGTAAATCCCGGCTCTCTGAAATGCACATGTACATCCACAAGTCCCGGTGCCACCACCAAGCCTGATGCATCAATCACCTGACACTGATCCAGTTCCTTTGGAGTCATTCTTTTTCTCAGCTCTGTTCCGATCCATTTTATGCTTTTTCCCTCTGTCAGAATATCCAGATATCCTTCTTCCCCTGACTTTGGATCAATCATGTATCCATTTTCGATGAGTAACATCTTTGGTTCCTCCATTAAACCTTAATTGTATACAGTTTATCACGAATTGTCCGTTTTTTCAAGAATGTAAGCTTACTCACACACCACAGTCTTATCCAAAGCTTCGGTCTTGATCACTATGTAGGGATAGGATGCAACCTTTTGACTTTTTTCTCCATCTTTGGGTCCAAGAAGGGTGGTCTCCACATAGATGGCATCCTCTGTCAGATAGAGGGCATCCACTGCAATACTGTATCCGCCCCGCTCCTGCTGTCCGTATCCGATGCAGATGTACAGATTTTCATCATCCGTAAATGTAAACTTGAAAGGCTCTGCCTTACGCTCCTGTACCATCTGCAACACCTCTTTGGGCATGGTCTCTTCACTCTGTATGGTAAAATCCAGATCCCGTAACTTTACTCGTTCACTACTGATCATCTGACAGCCTGTCAGTATCAAAGCCATCATCAATAGTATTCCCACCAAAATCTTTACAGCTTTTTTCATAAAAATATCACACCTTTTTTATGGTTTATTCCTATACATTCTATGTACACCGGAACCAAACTATGCTATACTTATGCCAATTGGCAGATTCTACATGTAACTATTGTAAATGGCAAATATTTGCCTCACTGGAAAGGATGATGCATTTTATGATTCGTTATCTGATTGTTATACTCTTTATTGCTTTATTTTTAGTTTGTTCCATCCCTCTCATGCTGGTGGAATGGATCATCGGCAAATTCAATCCAAATCTAAAAGATAAAAGTTCCCTGGCCATTGTTTTGTGGGCCTTCCGCATTGCCCTTTGGCTGGCAGGCACCAAGGTCATTGTCAAAGGAGAAGAAAATGTACCGAAAGATACCGCCGTACTCTATGTCGGCAATCACCGCAGTCTGTTTGATATCCCGATAACCTATGTTCGTGTTCCCAGACCAACCGGCTATGTAGCAAAACTGGAACTGAAAAAAGTGCCCCTGCTTCGCACCTGGATGACCAATCTTCATTGCCTCTTCCTGGATCGCAAGAATATAAAAGAAGGCCTTAAAACCATATTATCCGGCATCGAAAAAGCCAAATCCGGCATCTCCATCTGCATTTTCCCGGAAGGCACCCGCAACAAACAGGGCGATTGTGTCCTACCCTTCCATGAAGGCAGTTTTAAGATAGCCGAAAAGTCCGGCGTTCCCATTGTTCCCATGGTTTTGGTAAATACGGAAGATATCTTCGAAAATCATTTTCCCAAGGTTAAATCTACCACAGTTATCGTGGAATACTGCGAACCCATTTATTTGGACAAGCTGAGTAAAGAGCAAAAGAAGTTTATCGGTGCACATGTGCATGATTTGATCGAAGAAAAGTATTTTGAGAATTTGAAATTGTTATTGTAAGATACATTTTCGTCAAAAGGTTGGTAATAAGATTTTCACTCTTGTACCAACTTTTTTATTAACATATTTCTCATTGTAATAACGACAAGAAATAATTCATTATAATGTAACTTAAAATCAGATGTAAAGTATAATTTTCCAATAAAACAAGGTTGACCTTTAGATATTCTAAAAATCAACCTTGTTTTTATTTGCTTAAAGAAAGTATCCGTTATCTTAAGGGAAGCATAGTTTCTGCGTTGGTTACTGCTCCATCTTTTTTCAGTAAGAAGTAAAGGTTGCTACCTTCCAGGGTATAATATATGGTAGGTGCCGCAATGGTGGCAATCTGATCGCCCCTGGCAATTCTTTCCCCTTCCTGGTACTGAATATCCTTTAACTGTCCATAAACAGCTTCATATCCATTGCCCAGATCCAGTACCATGGCTGTGCCGATCTCTTCATTTGTATAAATTGATTTTATAGTTGCATTGGCACAAGCGTATACGGGCTGCCCTTCTGCGGCTTTAATAATGGTAGCCGGATTGTACTTATATTGATCCAGGGTCGCAAAGTACACAGTATGATCCATATCATAATGCATAAGGATCTCACCCTCCACCGGGCGGTAGAATCCGTTGGCTTCCGTAAAAAGAGGCTCCTCTAAAATACGTTCAGATTCCATCATCGGCTGCTCTTCCCCTGTTAGGATCTGCGAATCCGTACCTACTGTAATCTGACTTTCCATGGATTCCACTTCCTTGGCAAGCTTCTGAATATTTTCCTGCAGCTTGCCAATCTCTACATTACCGGAATCCGCCTTCTGCATATAAATGCCTTCCTCCAAGATTTCTTCTCTGGGCATATAATCCATGGCATCATCTGCATTTGCCAGGTTACTCTGACCGGGTACACCCTCTGCCAGCTCATGATACTTATCGCTTACATTATTCTCCAATGCAGCAAAATCAATTTCATAACCATCGTCTGCTTTTTCACTGGTCTGGCCCCGCAGATAAATTCCTACACAAACCAGTGCTGCCAGAACAAATACAGAAGAAAGAATTGCTACGATTCTCTCTCTGCGAACTGTTTCTTTTCTATTTTGAGTCCGTTTCATGTATATTTCTCCTTTCTGGTGCTATCCATATTTTTTCCGAATTCCCGGATAATATACATGAAGTATTTGAGACGGACTTTTTTTCATTTTTATTAATAAAACCGACCTCGCAATCACCAAATCACCACGATTCGGCTTTTAAGAGGTCGGTTTTATCAATTCTATGTTTTTAATTTACTCTTCGGCTCCGGCAACTGCATCCTCGGTCTCAGCAGCCTCAGCCTCCGCAGCTTCCTGCTTAGCTGCAGCTTTTTCCTGCTGTCTTTTCAGAACATTGTTCATAATGGAAGCTACCATGGCTTTGTTTACAATCGGGCCGTTGCTCTGTGGATTGATCACAAATCCATCACATTTTTCGTCGGATTTGGCTACCATAACACCATACTCTTTGAAGCTAAAAGCCATAACGTTAACATTGCCTTCCGTCTTCATCTTTCCCAACTCACCCATGTCAGTAAATGCCATGAAGTATTTTTTTTCATTCGCGCCACTCAGCATGGGGATGCTGATCTTATTCTCATCTGTCAGCTTTACTCTGCCGTTCTCATCTGCCACAGGTGGAGGGGTAATGATTACGGGAGCTAAAAATCTTGCATGCAACAGCTCGTCCATAAACACCTTCAAATTTTCAGGGGTCTTATTCTTTTTAACCAATTCCATCGCACCAATAAGCATTGGATTTGCAATGGTCATCATCTTACTGTTATTCATTGATATCCGCCTCTACAACTTCTACATTTTTCTTTGCCATTGCTGCCTGCTTCTGACTCATAGCAGCTTTTACCATCATTTCCATTCTTTCTCTTGGAATCAGGACGTTTGCACCAAATGGATTGATGGCAACACCGGCAAGCTTAGGATCTTTTAAAACATTTCCGATAAAATCCTGCATTGTCATGGACAAGGTATGCATTTCAGAAGCCTTTTCCCATTTCTGCAATTCTTTCGCATCGGTAAATGCCATCATAACACCCTTCATATCCTTATTCTTTACAGGAAGGATCTGCATTGCGATCTGACTTCCTTCTGCCAGCTTCACATTGCCTTCTTCATCCTTTTCCGGTTCCGGAGTGATCATAACAGGAGTCATGTATCTTGCTCTAAACATCTCCTGATCGAACATCTGCTGGCGTTCCAGAAGCGCCCTTCTTGCTTCCTTTACATCTGACACCTGAGTAGTTAAATCCGGATTCGTAGAAATCGCATCATTTAATTCCTTCTGCTGATTCAGACGAAGTGTGTTCAGCTCTTCTCTCTGATGTTTCAATTCTTCTACAATAGCTGTATCTTCGCTCATAACAGCTTCGATTTCCTGTCTCTGGCGTGCCTGCAGCTCCATCAGCTCTTTCTTGTGCTGTTCTACTTTTGCCTGTACCGCTTCACTTTCTGACATCAGGCCTGCAACCTTCTTCTGCTGATCATTCTGAAGCTCTGTACGGATCTTTGTGTGCTGTTCCATAAGCTCCTTGATTGCATCATTGGTTCCCATTGCCTCATTCAATGCCTTCTGGCATTTCTGCATCTCTAAAGAATCCTCCTTTACCAATTCCAGCAAGCCCATCAGCATTGGATTGGATTCATTTCTGTCCAGTGGTATCTGTCTATTCTTTTCCACCCTTTTTTCCTCCTACACTCTATTATAATTAATCAGACATCCCTTCAAAATGATCTGACGTTCTTCATCTGTAAGCTCACCTAATCTTACTTCGAATTCCTTTAAGCCATCTTCTGCTACCACATAAGCTTTGATATTTTCCGTTTTATCGATCACTGCCTGTCTGATGCCCGGAATAAAGAGATAATCCAGGTTCTTAAACGGAAGCTCACCGTCCTGAATCAGGAATGGAAGCATACCCCAGTTGATCAGGTTGGAGCGATAACGCTTAGTTGCATATTCATTTGCAATGTTAGCCCAGCCCCCAAGTACCTTCTGGCAGCTTGCCGCCTGCTCTCTTGCCGAGCCGTCACCGGGCTTCACCGCAAAGATGGTGGATCCAAATCCGGTGTTGGTTGCGTCCGCATCTGCAAACTGCTCACGCACTGCCTTCATCACACCTGCTACATCCGGATGTGCTTCGCAAGGCTTCTCGCCATTCATTCTTGCCTTTTCCGCCTTCTGAATATCCTTTGCACGACCTACATACATAGGGTCTTTTCTGGATAATGCAAACTCCGCCAGTCCCAAAGGATTAGAACGATAGCTGGAAGTTTCTCCGGATGGAATTAATTCATCCGTAGTGGTTACCGGATCATGAATCTCACTTACCACACGAAGTACCAGATTCTCCGGAAGCTCGCCCATTGCCGGCCAGTCCTTGATGTTGGGTCCTAACTGAATCTCCACATCCGGATCTGCCACGCCCTTGGAATCAAATACGCGGTTTGCGTAAATATTACCGTCAAAATGATATTTATATTTGCCGATCTCACCATCAAAATCAGTTGCAGGAGTCAGGACACCCTTATTTGCCGCTGTTGCTGCAATAGAACGTGCATCCATAAGTGCAACGGAAGATATCTGACCATTCTGCAGCTTAGAACCTTCTCTGTTAGGGAAGTTTCTTGTTGAGTGACGGATACTGAACGCATTGTTTGCAGGCGTATCTCCGGCACCAAAGCAAGGTCCGCAGAATGCAGTCTTCATCACCGCACCTGTCTCAAGGATGGTTGCCGCACAGCCGTTCTTGATCAGTTCCATGTATACCGGCATGGAAGCTGGATATAC
>JAZUCP010000146.1:0-6762 GCA_045639165.1 Acetatifactor sp.
GCGATACGTTCTGTGGTATTAGTACCTCTAAGCACTTCATCCACAAAGCAAATGATCTGTGGATGGTTAGTGCTTTTATCTTCCCAAGCCTTTTCCATAATCCGCTTAATGGCTTTGATTTCCACGATATAGTAGCTCTCCCCGCTCTCCAAATCATCTCTCAAAGACATGGATGAATAGAGACGATATATGGGAGCTGCATAATAATCCCCACATACAGTATAAATGGTTTGAGCCAACAAAACATTCAAGGCAACGGTTTTTAAAAATGTGGATTTTCCTGATGCATTGGAACCCGTTAACAATACACTTTTTGAAGCATGAATACTGTTTTTTACAGGCTCTTCAATCATTGGATGATATGCCTCCTGAAGTTTTAAGTTTTTTCCCTGAAAATCCGGCAAAGTGTATCCCTGATGCAAGGAGGCTCTGTACAAGCATACGCATACTGCGGCTTCCAGATATCCCATGACTCCTACAAGAGCATCCAACTCGTTAGACTTACGTTTCACTTCCCCCAGCATCTTATTAAATATGATCAGATCCACATGAAAGATCATGGTCACATAGACCATAATGGCATCCAGAGGATTGCCGCTTGTATTATTTTTAGGGTCATGAAATACCCAGTAGCTTCCTCTCTTGGTACTCTGCAGATTCTTCACATGAGCAGCAATCTTTTCATTCTCCTCTGTACATGCACTCAGTTGAAGCTTTCCTACCTTTTCGGCAATCTCACTGAGACGAATCATATACGCCAATGAGGTAATATAAGGATCTATCTCCTTTCTGATCTTGTGATAGGTAAACATTTGATAAGCAATCAGACCAACCAATACAAGGATACCCAGGGTCAAATTCCAAAACATGCATAAAACACTAAGCCCCATTAACCCAAGCATAAGAATCTCTTTTTTATTGGACAAAGTATCAAATCCGGTAAGATATTCCAGATAATCATACAAAGAGAACTTTCCTGTAGTACCCAGTTTTCTCATAAGCATCTGGAAAGAGATTCGATCTTCTTCATTCTGATCAAAATATTCCACAATTTCATTAAAATGCGCCAATTTCTTCTGATCATACTCCGGCGTCCTCAAACGATAATACAAATATTCTTCTCCCGTTGAGGAAAGGGTATAATTCATACGTTCAAAAATACTGTCCATTCCCAGATCATTCCAGGTAATATCGTCTATCTGCGCTTCTTCCTTATGATGCTCATAATAACCCGGAATTCTTACATAACGCTCCGGTTTATATTCCCGTTGTGGTTTCTGTCCGTATTGATCCCGTAGCTTTTGAATGAACCATTTACGTTCCTTCTTTTCCTGAATTTTCCCCTGCATGAAGATAAACAACAGAAAGGCTACAGCAATCACAGAAAACATTAAATATTCCATATACCAAATCCAACCTATAATCCCAGTCTTACTGCAATTTCCTGACATTTACGATAAATATCTTCTTCCTTTTCCGAAATATTATACTTACCGTCATAATAAAGAATTCTACCGCCGATCATAGTCATCTTCACATTGGTTTTATTGCCACTGTAAACGATGTTTTTTGCGATATTGTGAATGGGTTGCATATTAGGCTTCTTCAAATCAATCATAATAATATCTGCCAGCTTACCTTTGGCCAATACATCTGCCTTGTTCAAGCGCATGGCTTTTGCGCCATTTACCGTTGCCATGCGAAGAATTTCCATGGTGTCCACACTTGCAGCATCCATTTCACGCAGATTACTGAAGCCTGCAACCAAAAACATCTCTCTAAACATATCCAGACAATTGTTGCTGGCAGGTCCGTCAGTACCGATAGCAACCGGAATACTCTTATTGATATAATCTTTAATAGGCGCAATTCCACTGGCTAATTTTGCATTGGATGCGGGATTGGTGATTGCGTACAATCTTCTCTTCCTGAATACATTCATATCTTCTTCCGTCATATGAATGGAATGGAATCCACCACCGCCATACTCGAACATTCCAAGGGAATCAAAGAACACTGCCGGTGTCATACCATAACGTCCCACACATTCCTCCACCTCTTTGGATGTTTCCGCCAGATGGGTATATACCGGTGCTTTATATTTATGTGCCAGATTGGATAATCTCACCAGCAAATCCTTACTACAGGTATATTCCGCATGGCAGCCTAATTGATATGTAATCAATGGATTTTTGCGATTCCATTTAATGTATTCTTCCTCCTGCTGTTCAATGGAAGAAGAAAAATTATTCATGCCACTGACAAGTACACAACGCATTCCCATATCCATGCAGGCTTCTGCTACCGTATCAGGGGTAAGATACATGTCAAAAATGGCCGTAATACCGGAAGACAGATACTCTAAAATAGCCAGTCTTGTCAGATGATAAATATCCTCCCCGGTCATCTTTGCCTCAACCGGAAATACCTTTTCATTCAGCCACTCATGAAGTGGCGTATCATCCGCATAGGAACGAAGCAAAGTCATACCGGAGTGTGTGTGGGCATTCTTAAATCCCGGCATGAGAAGATTGTCCTCACAATCCACCTGATAATCCCAGTGAATTCTGGGTACATTTTTTCCCTGCCATTCCTTTTCTATTTCCTTATCTTCTGCAATATAAGCTATTTTATCATTTCTGATCCAGATTTCTCCACGAAAAATATCTCTATCCTTTTCCATGGTCAATATTCTTGCATTATATAATCTGATATTCATAAACACCTCGTACCTTTCTTAACAGGATCCGAACCCATGGGGTAAAAGCTCTTTTAGAGAATACACTTTATAATCATCAACGGATCCGGCTACTATAATCCGAAAATCCTGTCCGCAAAACTCCTGCAAGACCTGCCTGCAGATACCACAGGGATATGCGTATTCTGAAAACCGCTCTCCATTGACTAATCCAGTCGACTCTCCCAAAATCCGTTCTTTATGACCTCCTACAATTGCAATTGCCGAAAACTCTCTGGCACCCTCACTGACTGCCTTAAAAATAGCCGTCCGCTCCGCACAATTTGTAGCTCCGTAAGATGCATTCTCCACATTACAACCACGAAATATCCGTCCATCTTTTGTCTGTAAAGCCGCACCCACATAATAACCGGAGTAGGGAGCATATGCTTTTTGTGCAGCTTTTATCGCTTCTTCAATCAAATTTTTCATACTCTTACACAAATTTCTTTACAGATTCCGTTACCAGTTTCTCAAATGCCGCCGCTGCAATATCAGCTGTTTCCTGAACTTCCTCATGGGTAAGTGGATTCTGGGTCATACCTGCCGCCAAGTTAGAGATGCAGGAAATACCACAGATCTTCATACCCATATGATTTGCGGTAATTGCTTCCGGCACTGTACTCATACCCACTGCATCCGCTCCAAGTACACGCATCATGCGGATATCTGCAGGAGATTCAAAGGAAGGACCGGTTAAATATGCATAAACACCTTCCTGGATATAGATTCCATTTTCCTTCGCAGACTGGCGGATAATATCCTGAAGACTCTTATCATACACCTGACTCATATCCGGGAAACGAAGGCCCAATTCATCCATATTGGGTCCGATCAAAGGATTGGGTGAAAAGCATGCAATATGATCACGGATTAACATCAGATCGCCCGGATGGAATGTGGTATTCACACCGCCTGCTGCATTGGTCAGGAATAAAATCTCTGCCCCCATTAATTTCATTAATCTTGCAGGAAGTACTACATCAGAAATAGGATATCCTTCATAATAATGCACTCTACCCTTCATGCACACCACCGGAACACCTCCGATATAACCAAAAATAAATTTGCCGGCATGTCCCGGAACAGTGGATACCGGAAATCCTTCAATATCACCATAAGGCAGTTCACTTACCACTTCAATGTTCTTTGCATAGTTTCCAAGACCGGAGCCAAGAACGATTGCTACCTTAGGAACAAAATCCGTCTTCTCCCTTACACATTTGTAACAATTCATCAATTTTTCATATACCGAATTCATAATCATACCGCCTTTCTTTATTTATATCTGCCATATTTTTGTATATACTTAAAAGAATTATATCATAAAAGAGAAGTCCGTACAAGACAAAGCGGACTTCCCTTTTCAATCAAATAATAATACAGATCAAACCACCATTACTGTCATTTACAACCTTCTTCATGGTATCCTGCAGCTTCTCCTGACACTCTTCACCGATCATTGCAAGCTTTGTATGAATACCGTCATTGACCATCTGTTCCACTGTCTTTCCGAAAATATTGGTTTCCCAGATGCCCTGTTCGCTGGACTGACTCTGTTTAATAAAGCGGATCAGATCCTCGGCCTGCTCCATACTTCCCACAATGGGAGCAATCTCTGTCTCAATATTTGCTTTAATCATGTGAATGGAAGGACTGCTGGAACGGATCTTCACACCATACCTGCTACCGTGCTTGATAATCTCAGGTTCCTCTAACTGAATTTCGCTTCTCTCAGGCGTTACATTGGCGTATCCCTTCATACGAACCTGATTCATAGCTGTGATCACCTTACTGTATTCATTTTTCATCACAGAATACTCTCTCAAGGCCTTCAAAAGATCATATTCATCCTGAATCTTTTCGTTGGTCATTTCCGAAAGCATCTCATAATAATATTCCTCTCTTGGATCTAACTGAATCTGCACAACACCATTTTCCAGATTTACGGACAGATTCTTCACTGCATTCAGATATTCACTCTCAAAAGCAATGGGTTTTTCCATACAATCACGAATGGAATTATACGCAGGCATGATGGCCTGGATGCGCTCCATAATATCCTGCTTCATCTTATGATCCCAGGGAAGTCCCTCCACCCACTTGGGCATATAAAACTCAATAGCGGATACGGGGAATTCATATAAGATATTCTCCAGAATGGTATGGATATTCTCTTCCTTCAATTGTTCGCAATTTACAGGTAAAATATTCACACCGTATTTTTGCTTTAATTCCTCTGCCAGCTTTCTTGTCTCCTCCGAATAGGGCTTCTGACTGTTCAAAAGTACTAAAAACGGCTTTTTTAATGCTTTTAACGCATTGATTGTCTTCTCCTCTGCGGGAACATAACTGCTTCTGGGAAGCTCCGAAAAGCTGCCGTCACACAGAATGACAAGTCCAATCGTAGAATGCTCATTCATAACCTTATCAGTTCCGATTTCAGCCGCTTTTGTAAATGGTATGGCTTCTTCAAACCAGGGAGTCTTGACCATCCTTTCGTGCTCTTCTTCCATATGTCCGGCCGTACCATCCACCATATACCCCACACAGTCTATGAGTCTGATCTTAGCTTCCAGACCGTCCTTAAGCAAAATACTTGCAGCTTCCTTTGGCACGAATTTGGGCTCCGTAGTGGTGATTGTCTTCCCGCCTGCACTCTGGGGCAGCTCATCCAAGGCTCTTTTTTTCGCATGTACATCACTCATATAAGGCAACACACATACATCCATAAAACGCTTAATAAAAGTGGATTTACCGGTTCTAACGGGACCAAGCACGCCTATGTAAATCTCGCCGCCACATCTTTTTTGTATATCATGATATAGATCATAAGTATCTGAACGGTTTATATCCATAAAAAGACCTCCTGTATTACTATTGAAAGTATATGCAGTATTTCTTTAAAGATGCTTCACAATCACAGATTTCGGGAAAAAATATCCCAAAATTTCCTCAGCCGAATATCCCAGATTCGCCATTCCCTTGGCTCCATTCTGACTCATCCCCACTCCATGACCATACCCACCACCGATAATCTTATACCCGGTTACCACTCCTTTTGATTTTACAGGCTCCAGAGAGATAAATGCACTGGGCAAAAGAGTCGCCATGGTGGTGGTATTGCCGTCCTGCTTTGTAATCACTGTGTCTGACTGATTTAACACATAACGGATATTGTATTCTCCCAGAACTTTATAGAGATTCTTCTCCGTTGCAATGATCAGCTCTTCCCCTACGCCTCCTTCTCCTCTTGCGGAGATGAACAGCTCCTTAATGGTATTCAATTCCTTTATGGGGAGACTTTTATAAGAATCTTTCCCAGTCATAGTAAGTATTTTAGAGGAAGCGGCTCCATATCTGGACTGCAATCGCTTTAACATCTTTTCTTTATCGATCTTATCCACCTTACAGCTCCAACGATACCAGCTTTCCTGGGCTTCCACATCACTGCTGTAGGCCTTGGTAATATACTCCTGAAACTCCACATTGGTAGAAGCCTGGCAGGTCTGTCCGCAGGAAGTAGAATAATAATACACCTCCGCCAATTCCTCACCATTTTCCTCAAATAATAATTGTCCAGCAGTCTCATCCACGGCTTGGTTTGTCCGCTCCTGCTCCTCAATATTATGGTACACCTGAAAAGATGTGGTATCATTCAGATGTGCATTATAATCCGGATAAGCCGGATTCATCATATTGATCACCGCATAGGTCCTTGCACAGATGGCCTGTGCCTTCAAAGCTTCCATGGGATAGCCGGAAGGCATCTCACTGGGCACCACACTATATAGATACTCTTCTAAGGGCAGTTCATTGATCACCACAAAATCCTCGGCATTATTCTTCGCACGCTGATAAATCAAATTCCCCCTGTATCCCTTGGACTCAAGTTCTTTTTTAACATTTTCAAAGTCCTCCACCTTATAGAAGATGCTATTATCCTTTTTATTTGTAATCATTACCCTGATGGTTTGAAATGCACTTTCCACAGGCATTTTCAGAAGCTCAATATATATACGGAT
>JAZUCP010000147.1:0-7897 GCA_045639165.1 Acetatifactor sp.
GGACTGGGAAATCCGGGCAAAGATTATAAAAATACAAGACATAATATTGGATTTGATGTAATAGATGTAATTGCAGAGAAACATAATATTTCTGTAATAGAAAAGAAGCATAAGGCCATCATCGGCAAGGGCGTGATTGATGGATATAAGGTGCTTTTGGTGAAGCCTCAGACCTATATGAATTTGAGCGGCGAGAGTATCCGGGAAGCGGTGGATTACTATAAGGTAGATCCGCAATCAGAGCTGATCATTATTTCTGACGATATCAGTTTAAATCCCGGGAATATTCGCATCAGGAAAAAGGGAAGTGCCGGTGGGCACAATGGCCTGAAAAGTATTATTCAGCATTTGGGTACGGATGGCTTTATGAGAGTGAAGATGGGCGTGGGAGAAAAGCCAAAGGGATATGATTTGGCTGATTATGTGTTGGGACATTTTACCTCAGGGGAACGAAAGATCATGGATGAGGCTGCAAAATCAGCAGAAGAGGCGATCCGCCTGATGATTCAGGACAATGTGGATGAAGCTATGAACAAGTTTAATAAGAAATCATCATAAATGTTATTTTAGGTAAGGAGTTCGTACATGCAGGCATTACTGGCACCATTGACAGAGCTGGCAGAATTTGATCTGGCCAGAGAAGGAATCCGCAAAAAACAGACCCCTGTAAGCATAAGCGGGTGTGTGGATTCTCAAAAACTGCATATGATATATGGTTTATCCGATGGCTTTAAGTATAAAGTCATCGTTACTTATAGTGACTTAAAAGCCAGAGAGCTGTATGAGGAGTATAAATTCTATGACAGAAATGTGGTCTACTATCCGGCCAAGGATCTGATCTTCTTCCAGGCGGATATTCATTCCAATCAATTAACAAGGGAGAGAATCCGGGTGTTGAGAAGGCTTGCGGAGAGAAAGCCCATGACCCTGATCACTACCTTTTCTGCTTTGATGACACCCCAGGTAATGTGGGATGGGCAAAAAGATGTTCTGCACATTGAAAAAGGGACTTTGGTGGATGAAAATAAGCTGTCGGAAAAGCTGGTAGCTCTGGGATATGAGAAGACCTATCAGGTGGAAAGCAGTGGTCAGTTTTCCATTCGCGGCGGAATTGTGGATATTTTTGATCTGACGGAGGAGAATCCCTATCGAATCGAACTTTGGGGGGATGAAGTGGACTCCATCAGAAGCTTTGATGTACTTAGTCAGAGGTCTCTGGAAAAGTTAAGCAGTGTTACGGTGTATCCTGCAACAGAATTTGTGATGGATGCAGCCCGTATGCATGCCGGCATGGAAAAGCTTCAGAAGGAAGCAGACCTTCAGGAGGAGAAATTCCGAAAGGCGCATCAGCCGGAGGAGGCGCACCGGATTGTGATCCAGACCAAAGAACTGCGGGAGCAGCTATTTGAGTTTGGCAGTATGGTGAATCTGGAAAGCTATGTGCATTATTTTTATGAGGAGACGGTGATGCTGCCGGAGATCTTACAGGCAGTGGAGCAGAAGGAAGGCCGAAGCAACCTGATATTCTTTTTGGAGGAGCCTGCAAGAATCAGAGAGCATGCAGAAGCAGTGGAGCTGGAATTTCGGGATAGTATGTCCCAACGGGCGCTGAAGGGATATATACTGCCGGGGCAGATGGATATTTTGTATACAACCGATCAGGTCATGGGTGGTTTGCTACGCTCCCCCATGGTCAGCTTATCCACTCTGGAGAGTAAGAATGCATGGATAAAGCCGGGACTGCAGTTGACGGTAACGGCCAGAAATGTGGCACCCTATAATAATAGTTTTGAAACCCTGGTGAAGGATTTGGAGCAATATCGGAAAAATGGCTACAGAGTACTGCTTTTGTCCGGCTCCAGAACCAGAGCAAGGCGTCTGTCGGAGGATTTGCGGGACAATGAAATTTCTGCAGTGTATACGGAAGATCCCTATAGAGAGGTCCTGCAGGGAGAGGTATTGACCTATTATGGACATGTGGGAAAAGGCTTTGAATATCCCTTCTTAAAGTATGTGGTCATCTCCGAAACCGATATTTTCGGGGCGGAAAAGAAAAAGAAGAAGAAAAAGCTTTATAAGGGACAGAAGATTTCGGATTTTAATGATCTGAAGGTGGGAGATTATGTGGTCCATGAAACCCATGGTCTTGGTATTTACAAAGGAATTGAAAAAGTAGAGATGGACCGGGTGGTGAAGGATTATATGAAGATCGAATACCGGGACGGAGGAAATCTCTACGTGCTGGCTACCGGTTTGGATGTGATCCAGAAATATGCTTCCGCCGATGCAGAAAAAATCCCGAAATTAAATAAACTGGGAACCAAGGAATGGGAGAAAACCAAAACCAGAGTCCGCACTGCGGTCAATGAGATCGCAAAGGACCTGGTGGAGCTGTATGCACTGCGACAGGAAAGCAAGGGCCATTCCTATGAAAAGGATACCGTATGGCAGAGGGAATTCGAGGAAATGTTTCCTTTTGAGGAAACGGAGGATCAGCTGGCGGCTATTGCAGAAACCAAGGCGGATATGGAAAGTACAAAGATCATGGACCGATTGATCTGTGGGGACGTAGGCTACGGAAAGACGGAGATTGCCATCCGGGCAGCATTTAAGGCGGTGCAGGAGGGCAAGCAGGTAGTGTATCTGGTGCCCACCACCATTCTAGCACAGCAGCATTACAATAATTTTACCCAGAGAATGAAGGATTTCCCGGTAAGGGTGGACCTTTTGTCCCGATTCAGAACCCCAGGAGAGATTAAAAAATCTTTGGCAGATTTGCAGAAGGGGTATGTGGACATTGTGATCGGAACACATAGAGTCCTGTCCCAGGATGTAAAATTCAAGGACCTGGGTCTGCTGATTGTGGATGAAGAGCAGCGTTTTGGCGTGGCTCACAAGGAGAAGATTAAGAAGCTTAAGGAAAATGTGGACGTATTGACCCTGACGGCAACGCCCATTCCCAGAACCCTGCACATGAGTCTGATCGGTATCCGGGATATGAGCGTGCTGGAGGAGGCACCGGGAGAACGTCAGCCCATTCAGACTTATGTCATGGAATATAATGAGGAAATGGTGCGTGAAGCCATCGTACGAGAGCTATCCAGAGGCGGTCAGGTTTACTATGTCTATAATAGAGTAAATAATATTGCGGATATCGCGGCAACCATCGCAAAATTGGTTCCGGAGGCTAATGTGGCATATGCCCATGGACAGATGAAGGAGCACGAGCTGGAAAAGATCATGCTGGAGTTTATTGAAGGGGATATTGATGTACTGGTATCCACCACCATCATTGAAACCGGGCTGGATATTTCCAATGCCAATACCATGATCATTCACGACTCAGACAATCTGGGACTGTCCCAACTGTATCAGCTTCGTGGGCGCGTAGGAAGATCCAACCGCAATGCCTATGCATTTTTGATGTATAAGAGGGACAAAATGCTGAAGGAAGTGGCGGAGAAGAGGCTTTCTGCTATCAAGGAATTTACGGAGCTTGGCAGCGGATATAAGATCGCCATGAGGGATCTGGAGATTCGTGGTGCAGGCAATCTGCTGGGCGTAAGGCAGCATGGCCACATGGACGCAGTGGGCTATGATATGTACTGTAAGCTTTTAAATGAGGCAGTCAAAGGACTAAAAGGAATAGAGACCATTGCGGATTTTACCACCACTGTGGATCTGGATGTGGATGCCTTTATTCCTGCCACGTATATCGTGAACGAGGTGCAGAAGCTGGATATCTATAAGCGGATTGCAGGGATTGAGTCTGTGAAGGACATGGAGGATATGAAGGACGAATTACTGGATCGGTTCGGAGCCATCCCAAAATCTGTAGATAATCTGCTGCGGATTGCATTGATCAGAGTGGCGGCACATAAATTATATATTACAGAGCTGAAGGGAAAAAATGAAAGAATTGTACTTCAGTTAAAAAATGATGCCCCCATTGCGGTGGCGAAGATCCCGGAATTTGTAAAGAGTCATTCCCCGGGACTTACCTTTACTGCCTATGGTCAGCCTTTCTTTACCCTGAAATACCGTAAATGCGGTGTGGTGGAAAAAGATGCAGAGACCCTTCTGAAAGAAACGGAGACGATCTTAGAGGAAATGCAGGTTTTATTTGAAAAGGGTTAATGGAAAAATTTTGAAGAAAAAACTTGAAAAAACAGAAGAATCGTTGCATAATTGAAAGGAATAATCATCTCAGAGAGCACCGCAGAATATGATATGGTGCACAGGAAAGGAGATCATATGAAGATCATTAAAGCAAAAGATTATCAGGATATGAGTAAAAAAGCTGCAATTGTAATTGCTTCACAGATAACAATGAAGCCGGATTGTGTACTGGGTCTGGCAACCGGTTCTACACCAATCGGAACCTATAAGCAGCTTGTGGAATGGTATAAGGAAGGTAACTTAAGCTTTGCAGGCGTTACCAGTGTAAATCTGGATGAATACAAGGGCATTACCAAGGACAATGACCAGAGCTACTATTATTTTATGAACGACAATTTGTTCCAGCATGTGGACATTAATAAGGAAAGAACCTTCCTTCCTGATGGTACGGAACCGGATAGCGAGAAGGCATGTGCTGCGTACAATGAGATCATTCATTCCGTAGGCGGTATTGATTTACAGTTATTGGGACTAGGACATAACGGACATATCGGTTTCAATGAGCCGGCAGATCAGTTTTCATTAGAAACCAACTGTGTGGATCTTCAGGAATCTACCATCAATGCAAACAAGAGATTTTTTGCGTCCTATGATGATGTACCGAAACAGGCATACACCATGGGTATTAAGACCATTATGCAGGCAAAGAAGGTTTTAGTGGTTGTAAGCGGTGCTGACAAGGCTGAAATCGTGAAAAAAGCATTCTTCGGACCGGTAACACCTCAGGTTCCGGCATCCATCCTGCAGCTACATAGTGATGTGGTGATTGTAGCAGATGAAGCTGCTCTTTCATTAGTAGAAGCATAATTAAGGAGAGTTTAGGCCGGCTGTTCATTCTGATGATGGGTAGCCGGTTGTACTTTTAAGGAGAAGCATAAATGAAATTTATTTTTTCATATGTAAAAAAACATGCTAAGCTGGCCTGCTTTGCAATGACCATCAAGATCATAGGATCATTTCTGGAGCTGCTGCTCCCCTATGTAATGGAGCATTTGATTGATAAGGTGGTGCCTACCAAAAATGTCAAACTGGCAATTATGTGGGGGCTTTTGATGATTGTGCTGGCAATTCTAGTAAGACAGCTTAATGTAAAGGCCAATCGATGTGCTGCCAAGGTAGCCAGGGACAGTATCTATTCCATTCGAAAAGATTTGTTTAAAAAGACATTGGATTTGTCAGGAACCCAGGTGGATGGATTTGGTTTACCTTCCCTTACCTCCCGTATGACATCGGATTCCTATAATCTGCAGAACTTTATTATGAGTATTCAGGCAATGGGTGTTCGTGCACCGATTCTTTTGTTCGGCGGTATCGTGATCACCATGACCATGGACCCGGGACTTGCTTCCATTCTGTGCATCATGGCTCCCATATTAATTATCATAGTCGTGTGCATTTCCTTCAGGGGAATTCCTCTTTACGAAAAGGTACAGCAGCGCGTGGATGATATCGTCCGCATTATGAGAGAGAATATTACTGGTATCAGAGTGGTAAAGTCTCTTTCCAAGGAAGATTATGAAAGACGCCGGTTTAATACGGGGAATGATCAGATGGCAACTACGGATATGAAGGCTGCGGCCATCATGGCTCTGCCGGGACCCATCATGCAGATGTTTTTAAATACCGGTTTGACGCTGGTTGTAATCTTTGGTGCAAGAAGAGTAAACAGCGGCGAGATTGAACCCGGTGTAATTCTGGCGTTTTTAACCTATTTTAATATGATCCTGATGGGGGTTATGGGGCTGAATCGTATCTTTATGCTGATGTCCAAAGCAAATGCTTCCGCAAGACGTATTGCGGCGGTGGTACATGCTGAAGAAGAGCTGATTCCGATCGGAGAAGACCAGGCAGCAAAACTGGATATGGAAAAGTATTCGCCGGAGGATTATATTGTTTTTGATCATGTGGACTTTAGCTATGAATCAGGCGTGGAAAAGGATCAGGAAGAGGATTCTGCAAAGACACAGGAGGAAAGATTTGCAGGACTGGAAAGAGAAAAGTGCCTCTACGATATTCATTTTGCCCTGAAAAAAGGGGAAAGTCTTGGAATCATCGGTGCTACCGGTGCGGGAAAGACTACCATTATCAACCTGTTAATGCGATTCTATGATGCCAGCAGTGGACATATATTTGTAAATGGAAAAGATGTGCGTACCTACGATAAGGACACTCTCCACAGAATGTTCGGCGTGGTGTTCCAGAACGACGTGATCTTTGCAGATACCCTGCAGGAAAATATTGCATTCGGCAGAAAGGTTACCTTAAGTGAGATCAGAGCGGCGGCAGAGGATGCAAGAGCCAGAGAATTTATTGAAGCTTATGAGGATACATACGACCACAAAGCGGTGATCCACGGAGCCAATTTGAGTGGCGGACAAAGACAGCGTACCTTGATTGCCAGAGCCCTGGTGGCAGATCCTGAGATTCTGGTCTTGGACGACTCCTCCAGCGCATTGGATTATAAGACGGATGCGGCACTGCGTAAGGCGATCCGGGAGAATCATGGGGATGCAACGACTATTATCATAGCCCAGAGAATTAGTTCTATTTTGAGTCTGGATCATATCATCGTGCTGGATGAGGGTCGAATGATCGGATATGGCACCCATGAAGAATTGCTGGAAAGCTGTTCTATGTACCGGGATATTTATAAGACACAGATGGGAGAGTACGTAAATGGCTAAAAGAGATGCAGTACTAAAAAAACCCAAGGATACAAAGGGCACATTAAAGAGAATGCTGCGATATGTAACCGATTTTAAATGGTTGCTTCTGGTGGTGTTTTTCATGTGTCTTTGCAGTAATTTGCTGGCCCTTTTAGGACCCAATCTTGCAGGAAAGGCCATTAAGGAAGCTGCGGCAGGAAAAGGGAAGGTAAATTTTGACAATGTTTATTATTATGCCAGCCGGATGCTCATTGCCTATCTGGTCGCTTCGGCTTTGAGTATCTCTGTCAATATGATCATGATGTATATCAGTCGCTGGATCGCAAAGAAGATGCGAAAAGATGTCTTCGATAAATTGATGAAGCTGCCCGTAGGTTTCTTTGATACCAACCAGGCGGGAGATATTATCAGCCGTGTTTCCTATGATATTGATGTGGTTTCCACCTGTCTGGGTACGGATATTGTAGCCATCATGACCAGTGTAGTGACGGTAATCGGTTCCTTTGCCATGATGGTGTATATTTCGCCTGTTTTGTCTGTGGTTTCGTTGATTACCATCCCGGCAGCTATGCTTTATACTACCAAAATGCGTAAGATTACCCAACCGAGATTTTCCAAAAGATCTAAAAAGTACGGGGAAATGAACGGCTTTGTGGAAGAGATGTTCTCCGGACAGAAAAGTATCGTGGCTTATGCCTATGAAGATAAAGTGGGAGAAAACTTTGACAAGATCAATACGGAAGCCTCCGATGCTTATTATGATGCAAGCTATTACGGAATGACCATGGGACCAAGTGTGGGATTTATCAACAATATCGGTCTAAGTCTGACTGCAATGTTTGGTTCCATTCTGTATATGGGCGGTTTGATCGGTCTGGACGGTATTTCCTCTTTCGTATTATATTCCAGAAAATTTTCCGGTCCCACCAACGAAGTGGCAAATATTATGACGGAGATATATTCTGCGCTCTCCGCTGCGGAGAGAGTATTCCATTTGCTGGATGAAACAGAAGAGGTAGCGGATAAGACGGATGCTGCGGTACTGGACCATG
>JAZUCP010000148.1:0-6490 GCA_045639165.1 Acetatifactor sp.
ACCAGATCCTTCAAAGGAAAAAAAGTGGGACTGGATTGTGCCAACGGCAGTTCCTGGATGATTGCCAAGAGCGTGTTTGATGCATTGGGTGCAAAGACTTATGTGATCAATAATGATCCTGATGGTTTAAATATCAATACCAACTGCGGTTCTACTCATATTGAAGGACTGCAGCAATTTGTGGTAGAAAATGGCCTGGATGTTGGATTTGCCTTCGATGGTGACTGCGACAGATGTTTGTGCGTAGACGAAAAGGGTGATCTGATAGACGGAGATGCCATTATCTATATCTATGGCTGTTATATGAAGGAGCGGGGCAAACTAGTGGGTAATAAAGTGGTAACCACTGTAATGTCTAACTTTGGCTTATATAAAGCGCTTGACGCCAAGGGTATCGAATACGAAAAGACCAAAGTGGGCGATAAATACGTCTACGAAAATATGGTAACCAATGGCTATCGTCTGGGTGGTGAGCAGTCCGGACATATTATTTTCAAGAAGTATGCGACCACGGGTGACGGTATTTTAACCGCGCTGAAAATGATGGAAGTTATGCTGGAAAAGAAAGCCACCTTAAGTGAACTTCGTCAGGAATTTGTAGTATACCCACAGGTTTTGAAAAATGTCCGTGTGGCGGATAAGGCAGTCGTAAACGCAGACCCTGATGTGCAGGAAGCAGTGACAAAAGTGGCAGAAGCGCTGGGCGAAGATGGCCGTATCCTGGTTCGTGAAAGTGGAACAGAGCCAATCATCCGTGTTATGGTAGAAGCCGGCGACATGGAAACCTGCCAGAAATACGTTGACAGCGTGGTAGATGTGATTGTAGCCAAGGGCTACCTTGAGTAACTAACTTTTTATTGTCAATTGTAAATTTATCCAAAATACAGGAAGCGGGCACTTAATGCCCGCTTCCGTACGTTTAGATCTATTATATAATCGACAAGTTACAACCTACTTCTTCATCGCAGCCCTTTTTCTCATAGTGGGATCTAAGATTTTCTTACGAATACGCAGGCTCTTTGGGGTAACCTCCAGAAGCTCATCCGTTTCGATAAAATCCAATGCCTGTTCCAAACTTAATATTTTAGGCGGGGTTAAGCGAAGGGCTTCATCTGCACTGGAAGAGCGGGTGTTGGTCAACTGCTTTTTCTTGCATACGTTCAACTCGATATCTTCCCCGCGGCCATTTTGTCCAACAACCATACCGGCATATACTTTTTCGCCCGGGCTAATGAAGAGGGTACCACGCTCCTGGGCGTTATACAGTCCATAGGTGATGGCTTCACCGGCTTCAAAGGCAATCAGGGAGCCCTGCTTACGATAGGAAATATCTCCTTTGTAAGGACCATAGCCGTCAAATACAGTGTTGATAATACCATTTCCCTTGGTGTCAGTCATAAATTCTCCACGATAACCAATCAGGCCTCTGGAAGGAATGGAGAATTCCAGACGGGTGTTGTCGCTGCCACCGATGGTGCTCATTCCGCGAAGTTCGCCTTTTCGCTGGCTCAATTTATCAATGACAGATCCGGAGAATTCCGTAGGAACATCAATATAGGCAAGCTCCATGGGCTCTAAGCGTTTGCCATTTGCATCGGTCTTATAAAGCACTTCAGCCTTACTTACCGCAAATTCAAAGCCTTCCCTTCTCATATTTTCAATCAAAACAGAAAGATGAAGCTCACCACGTCCGGATACCTTGAAGCTTTCAGTGGTATCTGTTTCCTCCACACGCAGGGAAACGTCCGTATTCAGCTCCCGGAACAGTCTGTCCCGGAGATGACGGCTGGTAACGTATTTACCTTCTTTTCCCGCAAGAGGAGAGTCATTTACCATAAAGTGCATGGCGATGGTGGGCTCACTGATCTTTTGGAAGGGAATAGGATTCACATTATCAAGGGCACAAAGGGTGTCACCGATATGAATATCAGTGATTCCTGAAATGGCCACAATGGAGCCGATTTCAGCGGACTTGATCTCTACCTTATTTAATCCGTCGAATTCATACAGCTTACTGATCTTTACTTTAGTCTGTTTATCCGGTTCATGGTGATTCACAATGATCACTTCCTGACCGGTAGTAATGGTGCCGTTGTCAACCTTGCCCACACCGATTCGACCTACATATTCATTGTAATCAATGGTGCTGATAAGCATCTGGGTACCAAGCTCAGGATCTCCTTCCGGTGCCGGAATATAGTCCAGAATGGTTTCAAATAAAGGAATCATACTGGTTCCCTGCTCGTTCATATCCAGGGAAGCGATACCGGATTTGGCGGAAGCAAATACAAAGGGGCAATCCAATTGACTGTCATCTGCATCCAACTCCAGGAAAAGCTCCAATACCTCATCAAAAACTTCGTCGGGCCTTGCTTCCGGACGGTCAATTTTATTGATACATACAATAACGGGTAGCTTTAACTCCAAAGCCTTGCGGAGCACGAATTTGGTCTGGGGCATAGCTCCTTCAAAGGCATCTACCACCAGAATAACACCGTTTACCATTTTCAGCACACGTTCCACTTCACCGCCGAAGTCCGCATGTCCCGGGGTGTCTATAATATTGATCTTCGTTCCATTATACATAACAGCCGTATTTTTGGACAAAATGGTAATACCACGTTCCCTTTCAATATCATTGGAGTCCATTACACGTTCTGCAACTTCCTGACCGGCACGGAACACGCCGCTTTGTTTTAATAATTCATCCACCAGTGTGGTCTTACCATGATCTACATGGGCGATGATTGCAACATTTCTTATATCTTCTCTTTTTTGTCTCATACAATCCTTCTTTCAAACAAAAATATCATCGACTAGAATCAGCTTATATTTTCAAACTGTAACAGTATAGCACCATTTTTTTGACTCTGCAAGGTAAAATCACAGATTAATTGTCGGATACTGCGATGAGTTGGAGTTTTCTTAAAAAGAGAATAGGAGTATAAATAGTATTACATTACAGACAAAAAAATTCTTAAGGTGTAAGAAGGGAGAACAATGATGACAGATAAAGTTATCGAAAACAATCAAGTGACCGTTATGGGGGAAATTATCAGTGATTTTGTATTTAGTCATGAAATCTTCGGGGAAGGATTTTACATGGTGGATATCAGTGTGAAGAGGCTCAGTGACAGCTATGATATCATACCGGTCATGATGTCAGAGAGACTTTTGGACGTAAATACAGACTATAAAGGAATGTTTATATGTATCAATGGACAATTCCGCTCATACAACAGACACGAGGAGCACAAGAACCGATTGGTATTGTCTGTTTTTGCCAGAGAAATTGATTTTATGGATGAAGTGGAAGAAAGCTCAAAGACCAATCAGATCTATCTGGACGGATATATCTGTAAGGAACCTATTTATAGAAAGACGCCTCTTGGAAGAGAGATCGCAGATGTACTTCTGGCTGTGAACAGACCCTATGGTAAGTCGGACTACATACCTTGTATCTGCTGGGGAAGAAACGCCAGATATGCCAGTCAGTTTAAGGTGGGAGAACGATGTGCAGTATGGGGCAGAATTCAGAGCCGGGAATACATGAAAAAGTTGGATGAGGATCATATCGAGAGAAGAGTTGCATTCGAGGTATCCGTAAGTAAGTTAGAGATCCTGGATGAGGATTATGAGGAAGCGTGATGAAGTTGCCAAAATAAAAAAAGTATGGTATATTACAAAGTAAGTACGATAGATTACACCAAAATGAGGTGAGTGAATGAACAAAGGGAATGTATTTATATATACGGGCGATGGCAGAGGCAAGACTCCCGCAGCGTGGGGAAGAGCCTTACAGGCAGCCACCGAAGGCAAAACGGTAATGATCATTCAATTCTTAAAAGGAAGAGGAATGTCGGATTCAGAGCTTTTACGGAGGCTGGAGCCTGAGATCAGATTGTATCATTTTGAAAAATCTGATGAAAATTATATGGAACTTTCAGAAGAGAAGAAGAAGGAAGAGATCATCAATATCCGCAATGGATTCAATTTTGCCAGAAAGATTCTTTCCGTTGGAGAATGTGATCTTTTGATTTTGGATGAGGTTCTGGGACTGATTGAGAATCAGATTATTGAGGCAGAGGAATTAAAGAATATACTGGAGCTTCGTAAGGATACGGATGTTATCCTGACGGGAGCATACCTGAATGATGAAATATGCTTTATGGCAGCAGAAGTTTCTAAAATAGAGTCAGTTAAATTCAAAGTTTGGGATTAATTGTATTGACAAATTCATGTAGGCAATGCTATTATATACTCAGCATTGATTTGCTGAAAGAAGATAGAGGTTGCGTGTTTTAAAAGTAGTTCTTTGGATGTGACAGGCACAGAGGAAGAGGAAGGAAAGGAAAAGACGCCGAAAGAGGAGAGGACCTGAAAGTCGATTCTTGGGCATGCAGTTAAGAGCTGTATGACTGTCATCTAAGTTAGGTGGGGCGCTATCAAAACGGTAAGATCCGGAAGTTATTGTCGGCGCATGTATTTTGTGCCGACTTTCTTGTATTAGAAGATACCCACAATTTTGCGGCTGCAGCATAAGCAGCAGAATGGAGGATAAAATGTCAGTATTTACAGGTGCAGGTGTAGCGATTGTTACTCCGATGAATCAGGATGGAAGCGTAAATTATAAGGAATTTGCAGAATTGATCGAATTCCAGATTGCAGGCGGTACGGATGCCATTATCGTATGCGGTACTACCGGTGAGGCTTCAACATTAAGCCATGAGGAACATTTGGATGTGGTTAAGTATTGTGTGGAAGTGGTAAATAAGAGAATTCCGGTTATTGCAGGAACCGGTTCTAATTGTACGGATACCGCCATCTATTTATCTAAGGAAGCAGAAAGCTACGGTGTGGATGGACTTTTATTAGTTTCTCCTTATTATAATAAGGCTACTCAGAATGGCTTATATACCCACTTCAAGGCAGTTGCAGACGCTGTAAAGGTACCTATTATCCTCTACAATATTCCGGGAAGAACAGGCGTGAATATCAATCCGGCAACCATTGTAAGACTTTGCAATGACTGTGAAAATATCGTAGGTGTAAAGGAAGCCAGCGGTAATATCAGCCAGATTGCGAAATTGGCAGCATTGGCAAAGGGAAGCGTTGATATTTACTCCGGTAATGATGATCAGATCGTTCCATTGCTTTCTTTGGGCGGCAAAGGTGTGATCTCCGTTCTTTCTAACATTGCTCCTCAGCAGACCCATGATATCTGTGCAAAGTATTTTGAGGGCGATGTACAGGCAAGTACCCAGATGCAGTTGGATGCAATTGAACTGATCGATGCACTCTTCTGTGAAGTGAATCCGATCCCGGTGAAGAAAGCCTTAGAATTAATGGGTATATGCGGCGGTACACTGAGACTTCCTCTGACTGAGATGGAAGAAGCGAATGTGGCTAAATTGGAAAAAGCCATGGAGGATTATGGTTTATTGTAAGCAAAGAATTGAATAAAATGCATGATAATATCGCCGAAGGCACTCTTTTTTGCATGAAAAGAGGAGTCGGCGATATTGTTGTAAACGGATATGAGGAGGAAGAATTTATGATCAGAGTGATTATGAATGGATGTAATGGTAAAATGGGACAGGTAATCAGTGGTCTTGTAGCTGCTGATCCTGATGTAGAAATGGTGGCAGGAATTGACAGAGTTGATAACAAAGTGAATACATATCCTGTGTTTACGGATATAAATGACTGCGATGTGGAGGCAGACGTAATCATTGACTTTTCTGTGGCGGCTGCAGTGGATGGTTTGCTTGACTACTGTGTAGAAAAGCAGATTCCTTGTGTATTGTGTACCACAGGACTGAGCCAGGAGCAGCTTGAAAAGGTTGCAGAGTGCTCTAAAAAGGTTGCAATCTTAAAATCTGCAAATATGTCTTTGGGCATCAATCTGTTGTTAAAGATGGTGAAGGAAGCAGCTGCTTTGCTTGCGCCCGCAGGATTTGACATGGAGATCGTGGAAAAGCATCACAATCAGAAGGTGGATGCACCAAGTGGAACCGCACTGGCTTTGGCAAATTCTATTAATGAAGAGTTTGATAATTCTTACGATTACGTGTATGATAGAAGTACTAAGAGAGAAAAGAGAAGTAATAAGGAGATCGGTATCAGTGCAGTAAGAGGCGGAAGCATCGTAGGAGAACATGATGTGATCTTTGCCGGTGCAGACGAAGTGATCACCTTCTCACATACAGCCTATTCCAAGGCTATTTTCGGTAAGGGTGCAGTACAGGCTGCCAAATTCCTGGCAGGTCAGAAACCGGGAATGTATGACATGAGCTACGTGGTTTAGTGAGCCTTGCAGAGCTCCGTGCTCGCACGGGGAGCTCTATAAGGCGAACGCCTTCATCGAGCCGGCAGGCGAGATGGTTTAGTGAGCCTTGCAGAGCTCCGTGCTCGCACGGGGAGCTCTATAAGATGAATAAAGAGGAGGAAAAGATAATGACAGATATGGAAAAGATTGTGTTGAAAAGTC
>JAZUCP010000149.1:0-3117 GCA_045639165.1 Acetatifactor sp.
AGATCAATCTTCACCCCTGCACTGCTGGTCTCATACAATGCCGCAATCACATCCGGATCACACAGAGAGTTCATTTTCGCAATAATCCTTGCCTCTTTTCCGGCCAGAGCAAATTCTTTCTCTCTGTTTATCAGGCTCAAAAATTTATCCTTTAGCCAAAGAGGTGACAAGGTCAGTTTATTCCAGGATAATGGCTCTGAGTAACCGCTGAGCATATTAAAAACTGCGGTTGCATCCTCACCAATCCATTTTGAACAGGTTAACAGCCCAATATCCGTGTATAGCTTAGCCGTTGCATCGTTATAATTCCCCGTACCAAGATGTACATATCGGCGGATACCATCCGCTTCTCTTCGCACAACTAATGTGATCTTGCTATGGGTCTTTAAGCCAACCAGTCCGTAAATCACATGACAACCGGCCTGCTCTAACTTCCTTGCCCACACAATATTATTTTCTTCATCAAATCGGGCTTTCAGCTCTACCAGTACGGATACCTGTTTCCCGTTCTCCGCCGCCTGAGCCAGTGCAGCTATAATGGGTGAATTGCCGCTGACACGATACAAGGTCTGCTTGATGGCCAGCACATCCGGATCTGTCGCTGCCTGCCGAATAAAATCCACAATGGGATCAAAGGTCTGGTAAGGATGATGCAAAAGAATATCTCCCTTTCGGATCTCTTCAAACACATCGCATCCAAAGGGAAGTCTGACAGACTGCTGTGGTTCGTACTTTTCTGCCTTTAAATGATCATAACCTTTCAGTCCATAGATCTGCATCAAAAAGGTGAGATCCAAAGGACCTTCCATCTCATAAATATTCTCTGCTTCCAGGCGAAGCTCCTTTTTTAAGATCTTTAAGAGTCTTTTATCGGCCTCTTTTTCCACCTCAAGCCTGATCACTTCTCCCCATTTTCTTTTCTTTAGTCTCTTTTCAATTTCCTTTAAAAGATCTGCAGCCTCTTCCTCATCGATGGACAAGTCCGCATTTCGCATAATCCGATAAGGATGTGCACAAACAATATCATAATTCAGAAAAAGCTTTTGAATATTCCGTTCAATCACCTCTTCCAACAGGATAACCTTGTGCATACATTTCTCCTCATCACAGGGAAGAAGCACAATTCGGGAAAGTACGCCGGGCACCTGCACCGTAGCAAATTCCAAATCCTCTTTTGTTCCCTTTTTCCTTACCAATGCTGCAATGTTCAGAGTTTTATTGCGAATCAAAGGAAACGGTCTGGAGGAATCCACCGCCATAGGTGTCAACACCGGATAAACATTCTCCTGAAAATAAGCATCCACATACTGAGCTTCTTTTTTGCTTAAATCCTCATGTCGCTTCACCACAGTAAGTCCATTTTGACGCAGTTGTGGAAGCATGGCTCTATTATAGGTATTATATTGCTTATGAACCAACTGATGGATCTCGGTGCTGATCTTTTCCAATTGCTTGGAAGGAGTCATTCCCGCAATATCCGTCTTATCATATTTTGCGTGCACCATGTCCTTTAAGGATGCCACTCTGACCATGAAAAATTCATCTAGATTAGAAGAAGTGATGCTCAAAAATTTAATTCTCTCAAACAATGGATTCCTTTTATCCCTGGCCTCCCCCAAGATACGTCGATTAAATAAAATCCAACTTAATTCTCTGTTATAATATAATTTCGAATTCTTATAATCTGCCACTGTCAACGCCCCCTTGACAAATTTCAGACTGCTATTAAATACACCGCATGTTTGCCGGAATGCAGCTTATTCCGGTTTTCCCAACAGATAATCTATAAATTGCTGTGCAGTTCTGCCGGACAGACCACCATGGGCCAGCTCCCATTTATTGGCTTCTGCCAGAAGCTTTTCCTGATCCATGGTCACACCATATCTGTCAGCCAGCACTGACACAATATGCTGAAATTCCTTTCTATTTGGAGAACCAAAATAAATCGTCACACCGAATCTGGACACCAGAGACAGCTTTTCCTGCACCGTATCACTGGTATGCATATCCTGTCTGATCTCTTCCTTATCACTGAAATTCTCCCGGATCAGATGACGTCTGTTGGAGGTTGCATAAATCAATACATTCTCCGGCTTTTTCTCCAATCCGCCTTCGATCACTGCTTTTAAATATTTATATTCGATTTCAAAATCCTCAAAGCTTAAATCATCCATATAGATAATGAATTTATAGTTTCGATTTTTAATCTGGCTGATGCATGCATACAGATCCTGGAACTGATGCTTATAGATCTCAATAATACGAAGTCCCCTTGTATAATACTCATTTGCAATGGCTTTGATACTGGAAGATTTTCCTGTACCTGCATCTCCGAACAAAAGGCAGTTGTTTGCCTTTCTTCCGGATACGAAAGCTTCCGTATTGTCTATCAGTTTCTTTTTCGGAATTTCATAACCTACCAGATCATCCAGATACACATGTGCAATATTTAAAATCGGCTCAATATGTACTCCTTCTGCATCATGAACAACCCTGAATGACTTATGAAGTCCGAATTTTCCCACACCATACTCTTTGTAAAAATGAGTCAGGGTCGCCTTCATTTCCTCCGGCGTATTATCCTCTTTAAACTGTTTCGCCAGTTCGCAAATTCTCTTGCAAATACGTTTATTATATACCTTACTCTCCTGCTTACTGCTCTGATAATCCTCTAAAATAGCCCATTCCTCTACCCCCAGAGTTTTTATCATATTCGTAAAATCATAATCATAGAATTCCTTAAAGATCACAATATCATGAAGTGCAGCCTGATTAATACTTCCTTCGATCTCTCCTCTGATCTCACAGCCCGTACTATAGCTATTTTCATTATTCACCAGCAAATTCGCCAGATAACAATGCCACAGATTGCCATAGAAACCATATTTTCCTGCCTGGTCGATCAATTTATGGATACACTCATATAAAAGTGCTGCCATATCCTCCACATTATAATATTCATTATCATAATGCTCCATAAGCCATGCCATGTCATAAAGCAGATCCCCATCTTCAAACTCTCTATATACAATTAATTCCTGTTCTCGCATATGCTTTTTCTCCTTATCGTATTTCATTATAATTTATCTCAAAAGCATTCATTTGTCCATAATTTTT
>JAZUCP010000150.1:0-1747 GCA_045639165.1 Acetatifactor sp.
CTCCCGGCAGTACTTTTACGCCCAAAAGAAAATCATGGGTACTCATTCTCTTTTTGCCTTCCAACTGCAATTCATCAATACAAAGCAGATCCTGTCCGGTAACCACCTTGAGGGTTTGCTTGGTTACTTCTTTCACCGTGCCCGGCTCCATGTATTCCAGGGTCATAATGCTTTCTTCCGCACAAGCCGGCTCCACATGAGCCTTCCATACCTTTAACTGCTTATCTTTGTAGGTAGTGTATGCACTTGGCCATGGATTCAACCCTCTTACCAGACGCTCTATCTCACAAGCACTCATACGAAAATCCATATTGCCCCGTTCCTTGCTGATCAGGGGTGCATGACAGCTTAATGCATCATCCTGCTTTTCAGGAATCAAAGCCCCTTCCTGCAGAAGCTTCAATGCTTCTACAATGGCTTCTCCTCCCAAAACCATCAGCTTATCATGGAGACTTTCATAGGTATCCTCTTTCTCAATAGGGATTGTCTTTTTATAAAGCATATCTCCCGTATCAATTCCTGCATCCATCTGCATAATGGTTACCCCTGTCTCTTCCTCTCCATCAATGATCACATGTTGGATCGGAGATGCTCCTCTGTATTTAGGAAGCAAGGAGGCATGAATATTCAGACTTCCGTATTGCGGCATATCCAGAATCTCCTGAGAAAGAATCTGTCCGAATGCAGCAACCACAAAAACATCTGCTTCATATTGCTTTAATTCTGCAATGGCCTCCGGAGTTTTGATCCGTCTAGGCTGCATTACAGGAATATTATGCTCCAAAGCACATTCTTTAACCGGGGTATATACTAATTTATTACTTCTTCCCTTTGCTTTATCAGGCTGTGTCACCACTGCTGTGATTTCATGACCGGCTGCAATCAGTGCTCTCAAAGCACCTGCCGCAAAATCCGGGGTTCCCATAAAAACAATTTTCATTACTCTTCCTCGTATTCTTCATTCATTAATTCACTATTATCGACCAGGTCGCCTTCAACCTTCTCCACATACAAATGACCATCAAGATGATCCAATTCATGGCAGATTGCTCTGGCCAAAAGTTCTGTTCCTTCAATCTCAAAAGGCTTCATATCCACATCCAAAGCCGTCGCCTTTACATAATTGGGTCTTGTTACCATGCCGGATTTACCGGGAACACTTAAACAGCCTTCATACCCGGTCTGTTCCCCATCTGTTTCTATAATCTTAGGATTGATCATGATGATAGGATCTTCTCCTGTGCAATCAATAACCACAATTCTTTTTAAAATTCCTACCTGAGGTGCCGCCAGACCTACACCATTGGCTTCATACATTGTATCCAACATATCCTCAATTAATTCTCTGGTGCGCGGAGTCATTTCCTTTACCTCCTTACACACCTTTCCTAAAACATCTTCTCCCATTTCACGAATATTACGAATTGCCATTTTTCTTCTCCTTTATGATCATTCCTGACCGATTAATAGATTCCCTCTGCTGGATTATAACGTATTTACGGGGTCAAAGTCAAATTGAATATGAATTCCCTTTAAATTCATGGTTTGCAGCAGATCTTCCAAGACATCTTTTATCAGAATCAGCTTACTATATTCCCTGTCTTTGATATAGAAAACAAAACGATAAATATCCTTTACTTTGCCGATGCCGGCCGATGCCGGACCGATGATCTGTAAGCCGGCCATTTCTTTGTCTTGATTCGAAAATTTCCTTGTTCTATCAGCCAGATACCC
Source organism: Acetatifactor sp. (assembly GCA_045639165.1). GTDB lineage: Bacteria > Bacillota > Clostridia > Lachnospirales > Lachnospiraceae > Acetatifactor. The sequence goes on from JAZUCP010000150.1 coordinate 1,735, forward strand.
GGCCAGATACTCT
>JAZUCP010000151.1:0-1926 GCA_045639165.1 Acetatifactor sp.
GCTGCATTACATCTTCCGCCTCTTGCCAGATAAGTAAGCTGATCCACTACAAAGCTGGCTCTTACCTTATCCTTTGCAGCATTGATCTCTTCCAAGATCTCTTCCGCAGACTTACCTGCCTCTGCCAGTTCAGCCGCCTTGATCACCTGTAAACCGATACCAGTAGAGAGATTACGTGAATCAATAATAAAGAGCCTATCGTAATCATTATCCTCTCCTACAATTCTTGCCACATTGCAGGTGGTGCTCATCTCTGAAGAAATACCAAAGAAAATAATATCATCTCCGGCTTCCATAAATGGCTTCAGTACCTCTTCCGCCTTATCCATGGAAATAGCTGCAGTCTTTGGCGTGGTATTGTTTGCATCCGCCCATGCATAGATCTCATCCGGTGTAGTTTCTATTCCGTCATAATAACTCTGATCTCCCATTACGATACATAATGGAATAATACTGATATTATATTGTCCAATCAACTCTTTCGACAGATCACAAGTACTATCTGCCACAATTCTAATATTGCCCATATTTTCCTCCTAAACATTTGAAAAAACTGTTTATTCAAACTGTGCGGCATAAAGCTTATAGTAAAAGCCCTTTCTTGCCATCAGACTTTCGTGGGTTCCCTGTTCTACCACATCTCCTTTATCCACCACCAGAATCATATCTGCATTCTGTATGGTTGAAAGACGATGCGCAATTACAAAGCAAGTCTTATTCCGCATCAGCTCACGCATTGCCATCTGAATGGCTCTCTCCGTACTGGTATCCACGTTAGAGGTTGCCTCATCCAGAATCAACATTTTAGAATTATACAGCATAGCCCTTGCAATGGTCAATAGCTGTTTTTGTCCCTTGGAAATATTACCTCCATCCTCACTGATCACCGTCTGGTATCCCTGAGGCTGCTTCATAATGAAGGAATGAATGTGAGCCGCCTTTGCCGCAGCAACCACCTCTTCCATAGTAGCATTTTCCTTGCCGTAGGAAATATTTTCAAAGATTGTCCCCTGAAACACCCAGGTATCCTGCAGCACCATAGCGTAAGCTTTTCGCAGACTTTCTCGTGTATAGTCCCTGATTTCACGCTCATCTACCAGGATTCGTCCCTTGTCCACATCATAAAAACGCATCAACAGGTTGATAATGGTGGTCTTGCCGGCTCCTGTAGGTCCTACAATCGCTACCAGCTTGCCCGCATCCGCCTTCATATTCAGATTGTGAATAATGGTCTTGCCTTTCACATATCCGAACTCCACATCTTCAAAAACAACATCGCCCCGTACATGGTCCAGTACCGCAGCATCCGCTTTATCTGCTACCTCTTCTGTTTCATCCAGCAAATGAAATACTCTCTCTGCTGCGGAGAGTGCGGAATAGATCTCAGTCATAATATTTGCCACTTCGTTGATTGGACCGGAAAATTTTCTGGAATATAATACGAAAGATGAAATACCGTCCAGACCGATCAAACCGCCCATATACAGAATGGAACCAAACATTGCAGTCAGACTCAGACCGATATTGTTGATAAAATTTACACTTGGTCCCATGGTCATTCCATAATAGCTTGCATCATAGTACGCATCGGAGGCTTCCGTATTGATCTTGTCAAAGTTTTCTCCCACTTTATCTTCATAGGCATAGGCCACGATACTTTTCTGTCCGGAGAACATCTCCTCCACAAAGCCGTTCATTTCCCCGTACTTTTTAGATCTTTTGGAGAATCTAGGCTGGGTAATCTTACGCATTTTTGCCGTATAAAACATTGCTGCGGGAATGGTTATCAAGGATACTAATGACAAGGTAGGTGAAATATACACCATCATGGCAAAGGAACCGATTACCGTCACTACACTGGTCATGATGGCTACGATATCCGTACCCAGACAGGTGGAAACCACATCAATATCATAGGAAACACGG
>JAZUCP010000152.1:0-4167 GCA_045639165.1 Acetatifactor sp.
GATCTCCCCTCTTAAATAGGTTTCGTAGGAAGTGTTCCAGGGATTATCCTCGTAAGTGTGAATGCTTCTGGCGTTCCTGGACAGGCGGGGATACTTGTCTGCAAATTCCTCCATCCACTTCACCTGCATCTCAACGATGGCCTCAATAATCTGCTTCTTCTGTGCATCTATCATAGGAAAATGATCTTTAATTTGCTCATATTCCGCCGGAGCAGTGCTCTCCATCATCCTGCCGTATTTTTCTTCTATTAAATTGTGACCCTTTTCAAACTCTCTGGAAAAATCATAATAATACTGCATCAGCATCTCTCTGCTCCAGGTCAAATACTGGCTTTTGCGCATGACAGAAAAGGTAAACCAATCATCCTGGCAATCCGCCCTGCCTCCAAGATTTTTCACCCCGTCAAAGGCTTCAAACTCCAGACGGGCGATCTTCTCCACCAGACTTTCCCGATCCAGCTCTGCAATTCCTGCCTTAAAAAGCAATTCTCCCACATGATGCTCCAGATATCTTTTTGTATCACTGATATAATGCTTCTGATAAAGGAGGTTCGCCAGCTCTTTGCCTACCTGCGCAAACCGGCGGGGGGCATCCTCCACATTTTCCATCACAGCCTTTTCCAGGGAGTTCACAATACTTTGATAGGCTTCAAAAGAACGAATTCTTGCAAAAAGCCATTTGTCATGTAGTGGATATCTGTTTTCTACATAATACAGCAGCTTTGCAGCCTCTTCCACCGCTTTTCCTGCAAGAATTCTTGCACTTACCGAATCTTTTCGCTTTAGCATTCTTTCTATATTATACTGTCCATGCTGGCAAAAGGAAGCTGCCGCCTGTGCAATTTTCAGATACTTTATTTTTTCCGGATACCCCGCCTCGAGCTGGGACCGGATCTGAGTAAATACGCCCTCCGGATCTGCAAAGACCTCCCCGTTTACGGCAGTTGCCAGAGCATAATCCTCGATAGATTCCCATTGAATCCTGGTCTGAACACCATCTTCCTTCCGGCGAAGTTCAAAATGCTCCTCTCCCAATATCCTCTTGTAAAATTTGGTGATGGTGTGCACGCCTCTTCGGTTTTTTCCCTGCACCGAGGTTTTCACCCCATACCCCATAAATTCTTTCGGCAAAGCTTCATATGCCTTCTGTAGTCTTCTCCCGATCTGTGCATAGGTCTCCTCCGTAACCCAAAGATTAAAGCCCGGACCCCAGTCGTGATCTCTGGAGATCTCATCATCCAGTCCAAAACAATCCGACCCTTCTCCAACAAGACCTACTGCAATTTTACCCAAATAATCGGCAAACTTATTCTCCAACATGGGCTTTCCGTAGGTTTCATAATACCTGCGGCACAATTCCAGCCCCTTCAAAGGCTTCATGGCCTGCCTGCAAACTTCTGCATTTTCCTTCATTCGCTGATAATATTCATTCCGGCCCAGATGTTTCTCTATCCCCTCCATGGCCTTTGTAAATGCCTCCAGAGCTGCCTCAAAATTGCCCTTTTGATAATGATATGTGCCCAATGCCGACAAAGCCGCACAATAATGGGTATCCAAGATTTGATTCTTCTCAAACAAATCAATGGCCTTGGTAAAATACTGCTCCGCTTCTGCATCCTCTCCCAGACTTAAGCAGGTAGATGCTAGATTGGCATAGGTAACCGCCACTTCAAACACCGCACCCTCTTTTTTTGCCACAATGGATAAGGCCTTTAACAAAGCCGTCTTCGCCTTCTGAAACTGATTCATTTCCTGATACAGGAGACTGATATTATTGTAAAGGCTGGCCACCAGCATATCTTCCCCTTTCAGTCGTTTTGCATAGATCTGTTCCACATATTCATAACACTGAAGCGAATCCGAAAGCCGACCTCCAGCCCGATATGCATTGGCAATATTTAACAAGGTGGTTGCGTAGGGAATACTGTCCTGAAGTCCCAGCTTATCCATGATCTGCAGCACCATATCCCCATATTCATAGGACCGCTCCACCTGACTGGTTTCCCTACAATATCCGATCAATTCATTCAAGATGGGAACGGCGTCCTGCAGACGTCCCTCTAAGAGTGCCTCCTTTAAACAAGCCTCCATGAGAAGCTCCGCCTCCCGTCCCTTATTTTGTGCAAATAATTCATCTATTTTTTCCGTTAAATTCTGCATGTCAACCTCCGGCTTTTTTCTTCGCCTTGCAAAGCTTCTGGTGCAAGCACGAAACTCTGTAAATTTCATTATACCACACTCTCTTATTCATGCATAGAAGCACAAAAAAAGCAGATACTATTTTCATAATCTTTCCTATTATATCGCCTGAAAGGACCATTTCATGGAAGCTCAAAGACAATTATCCTCTCATTTATCATCTAATATTCGTTTATTAAAAGAATTACTTCCTATTGATCTTAGCTTTGATCTGATCACCAGGGATTTATTTTTGCTGGATACCCCTGCCTTCTTTTTGGGCGTCAATGGATTCTGTAAAACGGAGATTCTGCAACAGATCTTTTCGGATCTGCAAAATCCTCTCTTTTGTCAGGACGGAACCATCGAGAATCTGGCACGTTACATGCAGTCCAAGATCGGATATGCTCAGGTGGAGCTGACCTCGGATCTGGATAAGATCTTAAAGCAAGTACTTAGTGGTCCCATCCTTCTTTTAGTGGATGGCTTTGATCAGGCTCTATTGATCGATGCCCGGACCTATCCCACCAGGGGCGTGGAAGAGCCGGATACGGAACATATTACCAGGGGTTCCAGAGAAGGTTTCGTGGAAACCATGCTTTTTAACGCCAATTTGATCCGCCGGCATATCCGCTCCACTCAATTGATCTTTGAACTTTTTTCCGTGGGAACGGAGAGCAAGACCGATATCTGTCTCACATACTTAGACAATCTGGCAGAAGCAAGTCAGTTGCAGAAAATAAAAAAGACCTTAAGCAATTTGGATATCTCCGCCCTTACCATGGGTGCTCAAAGTCTTTCTGAATTATTGGTTGAAAAAAAATGGTATCATCCGCTGCCTTCCGTTTTTATTACGGAACGCCCGGATGTGGCCTGCAGTTATCTGCTGGAGGGGTACATTCTGCTGATCGTAGATACCTCCCCCTGCGTGCTGGTGCTTCCCAGCTCCTTTTTTCAGTTTACACAAAGCCCGGAGGATTATTCCAGCTCCCCCTTGGTAGGAGGATACTTTCGAATCGTCCGTTTTCTGTGTATCCCGGTCAGTTTATTTCTGCTGCCCGTATTTTTCCTGCTTTCTGCCTATTTCCCTGATATCTCCAGGGAATTGCAGTTAATGAAAGATCCCGGCATGGGTACCCTTCGGATCTTTTTTTATGTGGCTGCCGTAGAATTTTTACTGGATCTGTTTAAATACTCCTCTGCCCATGTGTCCAACCGCTTTTCCGGATCTTTGTCCATTATCGGCGGTTTGATCATCGGGGATGTGGCGGTTTCCTTAAACTGGGCCTCCACAGAGGTGCTTTTTTACGCTGCCATCACCCTGCTGACCTCCCTGTCCTTGCCCAGCATTGAGTTCAGCGACGGACTGAGGATCTTTCGAATCTTCCTGATCATTACCACCGGTTGCCTGGGATTGCCCGGATTTATCCTTGCCACCATACTGATCCTGATCTCCATCGCCACTACCCCCACCTTTGCAGGCGTCAGCTACCTGTGGCCTCTCTTTCCTTTTAACTGGAAAGCCCTAAAGACCCTGCTCTTTCGCTATCCTACGAAAAAAGCCCAGCCGGGGAATGTGTGGAAACGATAGATTATTTTGACAAGGAATTGTAAGTTTAGGATTCATCATTTCGGAAACCAGGCAGTGCCCACCCCATATATTTGCTTGTTTTTAAATACTTATACAGAATTTTTGTGGTTACCTTGTAACAGTTCAGCCTTCCTGTCAGATATATTTTAAAAGGCCCCTTTGGCATCACAATCTTATATAGTTCAAAAAGACCCAAGAAAATGAAAAAACTTGGGTCTTTTTGTGCTAAACCAAGTTCTAGGCCCAAAGAAGGCTAAATTTGCACTAGTCAACAAAAAGTAGACATCTTCTTCAACTTTTATACACTCAAAACTGGGCATAATACTCCCTATATTGTTTTGGTGTCAGATAATTTAATGAGTATGCAGGTCGTTCTTCATTGAAGAACATTATATACT
>JAZUCP010000153.1:0-6244 GCA_045639165.1 Acetatifactor sp.
GCAGATCCCCACAGTAATGCCTGCTTTATGAGCATTGTCCACTGTCAGCTTGATAAGCTGCAGGATGGCCGGATGCTTTGCATCATAAAACAGCTCCAACTCCGGATTCTGGCGGTCTGCCGCCAGGGTATATTGTGCCAGATCATTGGTGCCGATGCTGAAAAAATCCACCTCCTGAGCCAACTGATCGCTGATCAGAGCTGCAGCCGGGGTCTCTATCACAATCCCCTGTCGAATATTGCCACAGGGAATCCCTGCCTGCTTTAATTCCTGCGCCAGCTCCTTTAAGATCTCCTTGATCCGCCGAATCTCCCAAAGGGAAGTGATCATGGGATACATCACTTCTACCTGACCAAAAGCAGTGGCCCGCAGGATGGCTCTTAGCTGGGTTCTGAAGATTTCCTCCCTGGTCAGACAGATACGGATGGCCCGATAACCCAAGGCCGGGTTTTCCTCCCGTGGAAGCTCTAAGTAACTAACCATTTTGTCCGTTCCGATATCTAAGGTACGGATCACAACCCTCTTTCCCGCCATCTTTTCAGCCAGCAGTTTATAGGTTTCAAAAAGCTCCTCTTCTGTTGGGAAATGATCCTCCTTCAGATAGGAAAATTCACTGCGGAACAGCCCTATTCCTTCCCCATCATTTTCCAGAACTGCATCCAGATCCCATAATTCTCCGATATTGGCATACAACCCGATCCTTTTACCGAATCGATTAACGGCCTCCCGACCCTTATATTGCTGAAGGAAATCTTTCTTTTTTCCTTCCTCCTGCATCTTTTTCTCATAATATGCCAGTGTTTCTTGATCCGGCTCCAGGAACAAACGACCTGTAAAACCATCCAGAATACCAATGAGACCATCCATTTCCGGAGAAATCTCCAGACCTGTCACTGCCGGTATCCCAAAGGTTCTTGCCAGAATGGAAGTGTGGGAATTGACGGAACCAACTCTGGTAGCCAATCCCAGCATCTTCTTTCGATCCATCTGTACGGTTTCACTGGGGGTAAGTTCCTCCGCCATGATAATGCAAGGTCCTTGTAATATCTCCTGGTCCTTTCGGCTCTCCAAAACGCTTACAAGCCGTAGAATAACATCCTTTACATCCACGCTTCTGGCCTTAAAATACTCATCCTCCAGTCCCAGGAATGCTTCCGCGTATTGTTTTCCTATGGTGCTGACGGCATATTCTGCATTGACGGACTGGGTTTGAATCATTTCCCTGATGGATTTGTCAAACACCTCATCTGATAAAATCATCTTCTGTCCTTCAAAAATCCCTGCATTTTCTACGCCGCATTCCTCTGACAATCTTCTGTGCAGATCTTCCAACTGTGCACTTGCAAGCTGTTTTGCCTCTTCCAAACGCGCCAGTTCCCGATCTACATCTTCAATAGGAATGCATCTGACCATACCATCCCTTTTTCCATGATAATAGATCTTCCCGATTGTCACACCACTGTATATAGATTTTCCTTCCAGAACTCTGCTCATCTATATTCACCTCAAATCCCGGCCTTGAAAGCAAGGATCCCTTTTGTATCTCTCTACATAAAATTGTAGCATTATTTTCTTCATTTGAAAATGATTAATTTATGCCTTCATAGCTTTCCCGCAAAGTGGCACAGGAATTGGCCAGTTTTTCCAGCTCTTCCTCTGTCAGATTTACCGGCAGGATCTTCTGGATGCCGTTTTGATTAATAATACAAGGCACGCCGATAAACACATCCTTCTGACCAAATTCTCCCTTGAGCATGGCTGAAACCGTCAGCACACTCTGTTCATCTCCCAAGATGGCTTTTGTGATTCTGGTCAAAGCCATGCCGATCCCATAATAAGTAGCATTCTTGGCTTCAATAATCTTATATGCGGCGCTTCTGACTTCTTCTTCAATCTGATCCAACCGCTCCTTCTGTACAATGGAAGGATTCTCCTGACACATCTCGGTAATGGATTTGGTGGCGATCAAAGCCTGGCTCCAGGGCACAAATTCACTGTCTCCATGCTCTCCCATAACAAAAGCATGGACATTTCTGGGGTCCGTCTTAATATAATCTCCCAACAGAAATCGTAATCTGGCTGTATCCAGTGCCGTACCGCTTCCCAGCACGCGTCTGGCATTAAATCCGGACAATTCAAAGGTAATTCTGGTCATAATGTCCACCGGATTGGTGGCTACCAGAAAGATTCCGTTAAATCCGGAGGCAGTTACCGGTTCAATAATGGAGCGGAATACCTCGGTATTTCTCTTGAGCAGATCCAATCTGCTTTCACCCGGCTTCTGAGCGACGCCTGCACTGATGGCCACAATGTCCGCATCCCGGCAGTCATCATAATCTCCCGCATAAATCACCATTCTGGACGCAGCAAAGGCAAGACCATGATTTAAGTCCATGGCCTCACCTTCGGCACGCTTTTTATTCACATCAATTAATACCAGTTCATCACAAACCGCCTGATTGAGCAGACTATAGGCATAGCTCATGCCCACCATACCGGTTCCTACAATAACTATTTTACGTTTTCCTGACTGCATATTTCCTCTCCTTATTATCCAAAATATTCATCCCTCACAGATATTTATATTTTGTCTAATATAAAAGGAGATTATTCTTCAAACTGAATCAGACACCTTTTTACTGACCATAATAAGCATTTTTTCCATGTTTCCGAAGGTAATGCTTATCCAGTAATTCCTGCTGCATTTCTTTTATATCCGGAGTCAACTCCTCTGTATGGTATGCCATAAATGCCAGTTCTTCCAATACCACTGCATTATGTACTGCATTATGTGGGTCTGTTCCCCATGTGAATGGTCCATGGGAATGTACCAGAACCGCCGGTATATGATCTGCCTCTTTGTCAGCAAAGGTTTCTATGATCACCCGACCGGTCTCCAACTCATACTTCCCTGCGATCTCTTCCGGAGTCATTTTTCGGGTACAGGGAATCTCACCGTAAAAATAGTCTCCGTGTGTGGTCCCATAGGCAGTGATACCTCTTCCCGCCTGCGCCCAGGAGGTTGCCCATCTTGAATGGGTGTGCACAATTCCACCGATATTCGGAAATGCCTTATACAACGCCAAATGGGTATCCGTATCAGAGGATGGTTTCCACTTTCCCTCTACCACATTTCCTTCCATGTCTATAACAACCATATCTTCCACAGTCATTTCTTCGTACTCTACACCGCTGGGTTTGATCACTACCAGTCCAACTTCTCTGTCGATACCGGACACATTTCCCCAAGTAAACGTTACCAATCCATATTTGGGAAGCTCCATATTTGCTTTCCAAACTTTTTCTTTTAAGGTTTCCAGCATTGAATCTCCCTCCTTACAGCACCTTAATTGCAGCTTGCTCTACCTGTAACAACTGCTTATACTGCTCCATATACGAAGCAAAGCCCTCCACATCCACCTGTTGTGGTGCAATCGTAACGCTTATCGCATCCGAAAACACTCTCTGACTCAGATACGCTTCCAAGGATTCCCCCGCTTTGTTCACAGAATAAGCCGCCAGCAAGGCCATACCGTAAGGTCCCCCTTCTCCAGCGGTCTCCATACAGGTTACCGGGGCGTTACATGCCGCTGACAGGTATTTTTGACCCACAACCGGGGTTTTAAACAAGCCCCCATGACCGATTAAACTATCAATTCTGACCTTTTCTTTTTCCAAAATATCCATACCCAGCTTTAAAGTAGCCATGGTTGCATACAAAGAAGCCCTGAAGAAGTTCGCCAAAGTAAAATTACAGCCCTGTTTTCGTACCACCAATGGTCTGCCCTGGTCCATGTGAGTCACACCTTCCCCTGCCATGTAATTACAAACAAGTACACCGCCGCAGTCCGGATCACCGGACATAGAGAGCTCATATAGTTTGGTATACACTTCTCCGTTAGAAGGATCAGCACCAAACAATCGGGCAGTCTCCTTCAGAACTGACACCCATGCATTGGAATCATTGGTACAGTTATTACAATGCACCATTGCCACAGGCTTGCCCGAAGGCGTCGTCACCATATCGATTTCCTCATACACATTCTCCAAAGCTTTTTCCAGAACTACCATGGCAAAGATAGAGGTTCCCGCAGAAACATTACCGGTTCTGGGAGCCACTGCATTGGTGGCCGTCATACCCGTACCTGCATCCCCCTCCGGCGGAGCGAATAAAACGCCTGTTGGCAGCAAATGGTCAATGCGGGCCGCTCCTTCTACAGTCAATGCACCTGCATTTTCCCCTGCCGCCAATACTTTAGGCAACACCTGGGATACGGTCCAAGGCAGATTTCTTTCTGCAAGCAGCTCTTCTATTTTTCTGATCATTCCCTGATCATAACAAAGCTTTTCACTGTCAATGGGAAAGATTCCCGATGCCTCTCCCACACCCACTGCATTCACACCGGTCAGCACGTAATGTATGTAACCGGCCAATGTGGTAATGTGAGCGATATCCTTTACATGCTCCTCTTCATTCAAAACTGCCTGATATAAATGTGCAATACTCCACCGCTGAGGAATATTAAAACCAAACAACTTTGTCAGTTCTTCTGCCGCCTGAGCCGTAGTAGTATTCTGCCAAGTACGGTAGGGAACCAACAGATTCCAGTCCTTGTCAAAGGCCAGATACCCATGCATCATACCGGAAATCCCCACAGCCTTTACCGCTTTCAGACCTTCCAAATTTTTCAGCGCTATTTTTAAGCCTTCCCATGCTTCTGCAAGATCATAAGTCCAGTTACCATTCTCATAAGTGGACTGCCATGTGTAATCTCCGGAAGCAACGCATTTATATGCATCATCAATTGCAACTGCTTTGATTCTTGTGGAACCAAATTCAATACCAACATATGTATTCATCCCAACACCTCCTAAATTTATTATATGTTCACACTACGCCGCCAACAAGAAATCTGATGTTTCATTATGGACATTTATTGATATATGTGATACTTTTTAAGTAGATAATTCTTAGGAGATTGGAACTATGTTGGCAAATTATGAAAAAAGATACTTTAATGATGGGGAAAAGATCTGGTTTGGAACTTATCAGAATCTGACCAATGTGCTGCATTGGCATTTAGAATGCGAGATCATCCGGGTAGTGGAAGGAGAAGTCCGGATTCAGATTGGCAATCACAGCTTTATCGCCCACACCAACGACTGCTTCTTTTGCACCGGCGAAGAACTGCATTATATTATGGGTGCATCCAACTCTTGTGTTGATATTGTTATCTTTGACAAAAGCATTGCCGAAGATATTACAAATCACTATGCATTGCTCTCTCCCAAACTACCGGATCTGATTCAAATCCAGGATTTTTTTAATCAAATTCAAAACATACACGCCGGGAAGCGTCCATTTTATAAGGAAGCTCTGGAGAACAAGGCACGGGGTTTTATCATTGACATTTTCAACAACTGTGACATTACCACTCAGAACAATAAACTCCATGTATACAAAAATCTGATCGACAAGATCAATGATGAATTTGCCTTTATTACTTTTGAGGACGCTGTGAACTACTCCGGCTACAGTAGTGCTCATTTTTCCAGAATGTTTAAAAAATTATCCGGGATGACTTTCTCCGAATATCTGAATATTATCAAGGTTGAAAATGCAATCCTTCTCATGCAGAAAAATGACAACTCTACCATGACTGCGATCTCATTAAAATGCGGTTTTTCAACTGTCCGCAACTACAATCGCGTTTTTAAGGAAGTTACCGGCTATTCCCCCAGGAATCTTCCCGGGGACTTTACTATGGACACCAATTTAAGAATCTCCCATAATCAGGATTTTGATCCTACCCATGAGGATTCCATACTGCTGCAGGCTACGAACAAACCCGGTATGCAGCTGTGAAAGGGGGATTACATCTGTTCCTCTCCATATTTAAAATAAGCTGCTAAACCTTTCGATTTAGCAGCTTTTTACTTAATCATCTGTTTTCACCAGAAGGGTCAGGGCTTCGCAATTCGCCGTCCAAGGGAACTGATCCACAGCCACAGCCTTCTCTACCTGGTATCCTCTCTCAAGGAAAACTTCCAGATCCCTTACCAGACTGGTTGGTTTGCAAGAGATGTAAACGATCCTGTCTACACCATAATCAATGATCTTAGGTAGTGCCTTGGGGTGGATACCGTCACGAGGCGGGTCCAAAATGATCATATCCGGCTTTTCTTCGATATCATCCAGTACCTTCAGCACATCGCCGGCGATAAATTCACAATTATCCAGGCC
>JAZUCP010000154.1:0-4123 GCA_045639165.1 Acetatifactor sp.
TGAACTACGAAGCTGACCCAGATCTTGGGACGAGCATAAATCTTACCATTCATAACGAAACGGTTCAGCTGTGGACGCAATGCAATAATACGTACTACAGCAGCAATAAAGATATGCATATATCCTAACTTAATCCCTTGCGCTTCTTTTTCCTTAATATACTTATCCATAACTTCACATGCGAATGTATCTTCATACATATTCATGGAGTCATTTCTTGTCTTCAATATATAAGGCATGACCATTTGCATGGGTTCCAGATTTTTGATAATTCTTCCGTCAGGTCTTTTTTTGAACATAATACCTCCAGTAAGTGCACTTTGGCCTTGTTAGATAAAAATAATAAAAAATTTATAATTTATTCATTCTTATACATTATACATGATTCGACAAAAATCGACAAGTAAATATATTGTGAACAAAATAAAAAGACACATGATTGGGAAATCATGTGCCTCAAATCTTTATTCAGTTCTTAATATCACCCGTAATTACGCAAGTGGAAGCTTGAAGTAACGCTTTGCGTTGTTGTAAGAGATATCGGTAATGATTTCACCTAAGATATCCATATCTGCAGGGAATTCGCCGTTTTCTACCCAGTTACCTACAAGGTTGCAAAGGATACGACGGAAGTATTCATGTCTGGTATAAGACAGGAAACTACGGGAGTCGGTAAGCATACCAACGAATCCGGACAAGTTGCCAAGGTTAGCCAGGGAGATCATCTGATCCTGCATACCGGTCTTATGATCGTTGAACCACCATGCAGAACCCTGCTGGATCTTAGCTACAGCGGTAGAATCCTGGAAACATCCCAGAATCGTACCGATTGCCTGGTTGTCGTTAGGATTTAAGCTGTAGATAACAGTTCTTGGAAGCTCATCAGTAATGTTCAATGCATTTAAGAAATCTGCTATCATTGAAGAAGGCGCGTAATTGTTAATACAGTCATATCCGGTATCAGGACCTAATTTTTCGTATCTTAAGGTGTTGTTGTCACGCTTACAGCCATAGTGAAGCTGCATGGCCCAGCCTATCTTACTGTATTCTCTTCCTACAAAGAGCATAAATGCAGTTTTGAATTTCATCTCTTCTTCCTTGGTAAGGATCATTCTATTCTGTCTCTTTAAGAAGATTTCTTCGATTTCATCTTCTGTTGCAGGGTAGTACATTACATATTCCAGACCATGATCGGAAATATTGCATCCCATAGAAGCGAAGAATTTCATACGGTTTTTCAGAGCAGTTTTCAGATCAGCGAAAGTGCTGATCGCAACGCCGGAAACTTCTGAAAGCTTATCCAGATAATCCAGATAATCAGGCTTTTCAATATTCATTGCTTTGTCCGGTCGCCATGCAGGAAGTACCTTTACATCAAAGCTTTCATCTTCAGCAATCTTCTTATGCCATTCCAAAGAATCGATGGGATCATCGGTAGTACAGATCAGAGTTACATTGCTCTGCTTAATCAAGTTGCGAACGCTCATGGAATCTTCTTGAAGCTTTGCGTTGCAGAGGTTCCATACCTCGTCAGCAGTTTTTTTGCTCAATACACCGGTGTAACCAAAATATCTCTGCAGTTCCAGATGGCTCCAGTGGAAGAGCGGGTTACCGATTGCTTTACCAACGCATTCTGCCCATTTGCAGAATTTTTCGTAATCAGATGCATCGCCGGTAATGTACTTTTCTTCTACACCATTAGAACGCATAAAACGCCATTTGTAGTGGTCACCGCCAAGCCATACCTGAGTAATATTCTCAAATTTTCTGTCTTCAGCGATTTCCTTTGGATTGATGTGGCAGTGATAGTCAAGTACAGGGACTTTTGACGCAAACTCATGATAGAGAGTTTTAGCGGTTTCGGTTTCAAGGAGAAAATCCTTGTCCATAAAAGGTTTCATAATTATTCCTCCATAAATATGATTATTATTTTAAATGATTCGTTTTTCGTTTGTCAGTGGGTAGAACCCCGGATAATCAGTTCTCCGGAAAATACCGTCTTTTGAGGCATCTCACCTCCGCCCAATACACCCATCAATGTGGTGATCAATTGCTGGCATAAATTTTCCAATTTATTATCAATGGATGTCAATTCAGGATTGCAGCAATTAACCAGCATGGAATTATTGTAGCCGATAATGGATAAATCTTCAGGAATCCGAAATCCATTGTTCAAGGCATATTTATAAGCGCCTATAGCCAGAGTATCATCTGCGGTGATTACACCACTGAATGGTGTCTGTGCAGCAATCGTCTGCAGGTGCCGTGCCATTTCCGGAATATCTTCATGATCACCGGAATAATACTGAAGCATTTCCTCCGTCAGCGGCAGATTCTTGGCAATCATTGCATCCTTAAATCCGGCAATTTTGCGCTGCCCGCTATAGGAAATGGAATTATAGTAATATAGCGGGTTGTGGATCCCGGAATCGATCAGATACGTGGTAGCATGATATACAGATGCATAATCATCGGAAACAATACTGTATACATTTGGGGCATCCAATGCTCCGTTAAGAAGCATGACGGGCAACTGTCCGGCGGCATCAATTATGTATTGATTGTCAGCAAGAGAATCATGAACGTAGGTGGAGCCTACAAGGATGATGCTGTCCACCTTCTTGGTGATCAAAAGATTCATGCTCTTTTTTTTGCTGGCCAGATCATAACCGCTGCAGCAGAGGATACTGTCATATCCATTGGAATGAAGCTGTCTTTCCAAATGATAGATTGCCTTAGCAATATATAAATCCGAAGAATCTGCACATAAAATCCCAATGGTCTTCATGGTGTTCAGTCCCAGACCCCGGGCAAATGCATTGGGGGTATATCCGTACTGTTCGATCACATCCAACACCTTTTGTTTGGTTTTGGCACTGACATTACTGGCGCCATTCAGGACCCGGGAAACAGTAGCTATGGAAACACCTGCTTTTTCTGATATATCATATATTGTCATACGTAGTCCGTCTGTCAATTTACTCATGAGTTCCTCTAAAAATAATCAGTTATAATACCACTATTAAATTATAACGAAAGACAAAAACATTTTCAAGATATATTTTTTTGGTTCTTGACTAATCCATGAATTGGAAGTAAAATTATTTATGTAAGCGCTTACATTTTTGAAAATGGGAAGCCATACATATATGTAAATAATAATTTTTGATGTGCTTAATGAGTACAAGATGGAGGAAACATGCAGCTTTTAAACAAAGAAATGACAGGTGCAAAAGAAAGACCGATTAAGGTCGTACAGTTCGGAGAAGGTAATTTCCTTCGTGCGTTTGTAGATTATATGATTGATATAGCCAATGAAAAAACTGATTTCAACGGTAATATCGTTTTGATCAAGCCCATTGAGTTTGGTAATCTGGAAATGTTCCACAAGCAGGATTGCCAGTATACAGTCTCTTTAAGAGGAAATGTGAATGGGGAAGCAGCGGTACTGAACCGACAGGTTACCAGCGTGGCAGATGCTGTGGATTCCTATACAGAATATGAAAAATATATGGGACTTGCTGAGATTGAAACCTTACGTTTTGTGGTTTCCAATACAACCGAAGCAGGTATCGTATATGATGATTCAGATAAATTTGAATACAATCCTCCCAAGACCTTCCCCGGAAAACTGACCAAGTTCTTGTATCACAGATTTGAAACCTTTAAAGGGGATATGAGCAAGGGTCTTGTAATGCTTCCTGTGGAATTGATCGATGACAACGGTATTATGTTAAAGAAGTGCGTAATGCAGTTGATCGAACTTTGGGGACTGGGCGATGAATTTAAGAATTGGGTAAATGAGGCATGTATCTTTACTTCCACATTGGTTGACCGTATCGTAACCGGTTATCCCAGAGCAACTGAGGCAGAAGAATGGGAGAAGCTGGGATATGAGGACCATATCATGGTAACCGGTGAGCCATTTGCACTCTGGGTAATTGAATCTGAAAAAGATATCAGAGGGGAACTTCCCTTGGATCAAGCCATGGCAGATATGGCCGGTATGGATGTGATCTTTACGGACAATCAGAAGCCTTACAAACAGAGAAAGGTTCGTATCTTAAATGGTGCACATACCTCTTTCGTGCTGGCAGCTTTCCTGGCAGGCAAAGATATTGTC
>JAZUCP010000155.1:0-2525 GCA_045639165.1 Acetatifactor sp.
CTTTGTTAAGAAGATTTCTGAATATATTACCAAGAAGGTTGCGGACAAGCTTTCCGGCATGTGCAAGACCGAGAAGGAAGAGTACGATAAGTACTGGGATGATATCAGCCCATTCATCAAGTTCGGTTGCTTAAAGGATGACAAATTCTGCGAAAAGATGAATGATTATATTCTTTTCAAGAATCTGGACGGCAAATACTTGACCTTGCCTGAATGTCTGGAGATCAAGCCCCTGGATGAAGAAACAGCAGTGGATGAAAATGGCAATGCAGTGGAAGCAGAGGTTGTTTCCGGGCAGGCAGTGGACGAAAACGGCAATGCAGTAGATGCGGAAATCGTGGACAGTGAAACTGAAGCAGAAGAAAAGAAGGAAAAGATCATCTACTATGTAACCGATGAAAAACAGCAGGGACAGTACATCAGTATGTTCAAGGCTGCAAAGATGGATGCTGTGATCCTGACCCACAATATCGACCAGCCATTTGTTTCCCAGCTTGAGATGAAGAACGAGGGCATTAAGTTCCAGAGAATCGATGCAGATCTGACAGATACCTTTAAGGCGAAGACCTCTAAAAAGGCTGCAAAAGAGATGGAAGAGCAGGCAAAGGCTATCGCAGAAATCATTAAAAAGACCATGAAAAACGATAAGCTGAGCGTAAAGGTGGAGAAGCTGAAAAACAAGAAGGTTGCTTCCATGATCACCTTATCCGAAGAAGCAAGACGTATGCAGGATATGATGAAGATGTACTCTATGCCGGGTATGGATATGGGTAACTTCGGTGCTGACGGAGAGACTTTAGTCCTCAATGCAAACCATCCGCTGGTTGAGTACGTAACCAACCATCAGGAGGATGAAAATGTATCCGTAATCTGCGAACAGCTTTACGATCTGGCTAAGATCCAGCATAAGCCTCTTTCTCCGGAAGAAATGAGTAAATTTATTGCCAGAAGCAATGAAATTATGATGTTGCTGGCGAAATAATTTAGGCGGATTACCGGAATATAATAGGATAATAAACATGAGAAAACGGTGTGCTCCATAAGGAGGACGCCGTTTTTCTATGTGTTGATTTAAAAAGAAGGAGAGAAGGACGATCATTGATTTCAAGCGTACAATTGCTATACACTTTACGGTTTAATTCTGCAATGTGCCGAATTCACCCGTACAATTGCTATGCATTTTACGGGTGGATTTTATAACTTGGAAAATTAGTCCGTACAATAATACCGTATTATACAGTTGTTTTGTGCTAAGTAATAAACCTAGCGGTAATGAGAGCTAACATTTTACGGTGCAATTGTGTAAGAGCTAATTTTTGACCGTATAACGCTCATAAAAGTTACGGCTATATTTGTAGAAAATGAAATATAGCTGTAATTAAGCACAAAGGAAGAAAATGTAACGAGCTCCAAGGTGTAGTTTTAAAAATAAATTATAAGTCAATTTTCTCCACACTCCTGCATATATATAACAAGAAAGACTTTCATTAAAACGGAGATATCAATGGCAATCGAGGACTTACAGTACACAGGGCAGCTTAAAGTGGAGGTAATCTCTACAGTGGCGTACATCCCAATAGCAGATGCCACAGTGACCATTGCACCTACAGCGGAGGCTGAAGATATTTTATACAGGCTTAGAACCAATAGCTCAGGAGAAACAGAGATCATCTCATTAAATACACCACCGCAATCCTATTCGGAGGAGCTTTCCGACAGAAAACCTTATGCAGAATACAATGTATTGGTAGAAAGTCCGGGGTATGAACCGGTGTTGGTAACCGGTGTGGAAGTGTTTCCGGATCAGCAGGCGATTCTAAGAGTCCGCATGACACCGGAGGAAATGACCAATCAGGGGGAGAGGCTCATTCCCATTCCACCTCATACATTATTTTATGAGTATCCTCCAAAGATTCCGGAGGCAGAGATCAAACCTATGGCAGAGACCGGGGAGATTGTTTTAAGCAGGGTTGTAATTCCGGAGTACATTATCGTGCATGATGGAGTGCCTTCCGATGCATCTGCACCAAACTACTGGGTTCGATACAAGGACTATATTAAAAATGTGGCATCCTGTGAGATTTACACTACTTGGCCGGAGGCGACGATTTATGCCAATATTCTGGTGATCATGTCCTTTACGTTGAATAGAGTATATACAGAATGGTACCGGAATCAGGGATATGATTTTACCATCACCTCCTCAACTGCCTATGATCAGAAATTTGTTTACGGTAGAAATATCTTTGAAAACATAGACCGCCTGGTGGATAATATTTTTGCAAATTATCTGTCCAGACCGGGTGTGCGTCAGCCCATTTTTACATCTTATTGTGATGGAAAGAGGGTGACCTGCAGCGGCTTGAGCCAGTGGGGATCTAAATATTTAGGGGATGAGGGGTATTCAGCTATAGAGATTATCCGATATTATTATGGTAATGATATGTATATTAACACAGCGGAGTTGATTTCAGGAGTACCTTCTTCATATCCGGGATATGATCTGACCATCGGATCCTCAGGAG
>JAZUCP010000156.1:0-3006 GCA_045639165.1 Acetatifactor sp.
CTGGTGATGCAGTACGATGGATTTATCAGCAGCAATACCTGTGCAAAAGATACCTGGGGAATTAATTATGTGCAGATAGAAGGGGAAAAAGGATATATTTATGTGAAAGACGGCTGTAATGCCCTGACTGAGATCAAAATAGTTACTAAAGAAGGAGAAGAAACTATCAATCTTCAAAAACCCGTTTCCCGCTGGCTGTATGAAGTACAGGAAATCACCAAAATCGTACAAAATGGTGATTACGATGAATGCTGGCGTCGCCTGGATGTAACTATGGATGTAATGGAAGTATTGGAAAAGGTTCGAAAAGCTGCGGGTATCTACTTTACTGATGAGGAATAATATTTCACCTTATAAACATAGGATTTTCCTTCTCTCCCAATCCGTTCCACAACTTCCACGTGATCCAATATATTCAGCACCACAGTGGCCAATTTTTGAGGAATATGTGCAGCTTTTCCAAAAGTTTTAGAGGTAAAATGATCCTCCAACTCATAAGGTACAAACTGCATATAATCCTCTTTTCTTTCAATTAGGATCTCTTTTTCAATCTTTTTAGGAATTCTGTCATATTTGGAGGCATGATTCTTTTTCTTTTCACCCCATCCATTTAATAGCTTATACTCTTCCATATCAATGAGCACTATTTTCAGCTTCAGATTAGGATGATTTAGATACATTTTGATCTTATATAATTCCTCAAAAATCATATATTCACTGCTCTTCTTAGTATATTTTCTTCCTTCACTGACGGCTCCCGTTTCCGGGGCAACCCAATAAAGCTGCCTTTTGCAGGCAACCGGATAAATAATGGTCACAGGATAGAGTGGCAAAAAAGTATTTAATTTATCCCTCATGCGATTAAACTGAGCAGTCTGAATCTCAATGATCTCTTCCCCATTAAAAATGTCTGCTACATATTTATCTATGGGAACCTCATGATAAGCTTCATTGGGTTCATAATAATTTTTCAATATAGCATGAAGGGTTTTTTCGGAAAGGGTACCTATGTTATTGTTTTTCATATAAATCCTTTGGGTGAAGAAAAGAACTGACGTAAATTTATACATCAGTTCTTTTGTTTAACTATTCAGATTCCGGAATAACTTCCGCTTCTTCGACTTCCTCTACTTCCGCCTCGTCGCCTTCGCCTTCTACTTTATCCTTAACCTTAGCAATACGGGCAACAACTACATCATCATCAAGATTCATCATCTTTACGCCGGAAGCAATACGTCCCATGGTGGAAATATCCTGAACACGCAGTTTGATAACAATACCTTCTGTAGTGATCATCATGATTTCATTATCATCATTTACAGCCTTGGCACCTACTACATCACCGGTTTTTTCAGTGATCTTATAGCACTTCACACCTTTACCACCGCGGTACTGAACATTGAATTCATCCAGATAGGTTCTCTTACCCATACCGTTTTCAGATACGATCAGGAGGGAGTCTCCTTGGTTCTGCTGCTGCATAGCCACGATTTCATCCTCATCATCCAGATTCATACCGATAACACCCATGGAGGTACGTCCGGTAGCTCTTACATCTGTTTCTTTGAAGCGGATGCACATACCCTGCTTGGTTACAAGGAAAATTTCGCTTTCTTCATTGGTAAGCTTTACTTCGATCAATTCATCATCATCCCGAAGACTGATGGCCGCAAGACCTGTCTTACGGATATTTGCAAATTCATCCAGAGAAGTCTTCTTCACAAGACCCTTCTTGGTAGCCATGAACAGGTTTTTACCTTCCATATCTTCTACCTTGATCGGAATCATAGCAGATACCTTTTCACCGGGATTTAACTGTAACAGATTTACAATTGCAACACCTCTGGCAGTTCTGCTTGCCTCCGGGATTTCATATGCTTTCATTCTGTACACACGTCCGTAATTGGTGAAGAAATACAGATAATCATGAGTGGATGTCATAAGAAGATCTTCAATATAGTCTTCATCGATGGTCTGCATACCCTTGATACCCTTACCGCCACGATTCTGGGTTTTGAAATTATCAATGGTCATTCTCTTTATATATCCCAGATTGGTTCTTGCAACGATGGTATTAGAAATAGGTATCAAATCTTCCAGATCGATATCATCTTCATCAAAACCTATCTTACTTCTTCTATCATCACCGAATTTATCAGAAATCAATGTGATTTCTTCTTTGATTACTCCTAAAAGCAACTTTTCATCGGCCAAAATAGCCTTTAATCCTGCGATCTTTTCTAACAATTCCTGATGCTCGTTCTCCAGTCTTTCTCTTTCCAGACCTGTCAAAGCCTTCAGACGCATATCCACGATAGCCTGAGCCTGCACATCGGTCAAATCAAATCTTTCAATCAATCTTTCTTTAGCGATAGGAGTATTCTGACTGCTTCTGATGATTGCAATGACTTCATCAATAAAATCAAGTGCCTTTAAGAGACCCTGTAAGATATGATCTCTTTCTTCCGCTTTATTCAGGTCGTACTTGGTTCTTCTGGTTACAACCTCTTCCTGATGAAGCAGATAATATTTTAACATTTCCAGAAGATTTAGTACTTTTGGCTCATTATTTACCAGAGCAAGCATGATCACACCGAAGGTATCCTGCATCTGGGTATGCTTATAAAGCTGATTTAAAATCACATTGGCATTGGCATCTTTCTTCAGCTCAATTACCACACGGACACCTTCACGGTTAGATTCATCACGGATATCCGTAATGCCTTCCACTTTTTTCAGCTTTACCAGCTCCGCGATTTTAATGATCATATTTGCCTTATTTACAAGATAAGGAATTTCTGAAACAATGATCTGAGTCTTTCCATTGGGTAATGTTTCAATATCAGTCACCGCACGTACTTTTACCTTGCCTCGTCCGGTTCTGTAAGCCTCTTCACAACCTCTGGTACCTAAAATAATACCACCGGTAGGGAAGTCAGGTGCCTTTACAATGTCCAATACCTCTTCCATAGAAGTCTCTCTGTCCTCTTCAATACGATTATCAAT
>JAZUCP010000157.1:0-7087 GCA_045639165.1 Acetatifactor sp.
GTACTTCTTCCTGTAGTTTATTTATGTGTTCCACCCCCATTTCTTACCATACATAAAAAATCAGACCTTATGGGTTTAATTTTTATCTACACATTTTTAGCATTTTCTAACCATATGCGCCAATACTTCTTGCATGGGAAGAATTATTTCTTAATTTTCTTATATTTTATGCTTTTTTTCTTCCCATAACACTACATTTTACCTCTATGGGAATATATCTACTTGTTTTCGCTTGATTTTTAGTCGAATATACTTGATTTATTCTACCCATGAGCATCTAATAATTTCTTATGGGTAGAAGTCAGATCGAAAATATAATTTGATTTTTAAGAATATCTCCCTCACGAAATGTGAGGGAGATTAAAGATAAGATATTTATTCTTATTTGTTATTCAATGCTGCCTGTGCTGCTGCAAGTCTTGCGATCGGCACACGGAAAGGTGAACATGAAACATAGTTCAGACCTACCTTGTGGCAGAATTCAACGGATGAAGGATCTCCACCGTGTTCACCGCAGATACCAAGCTTAAGTTCAGGACGAGCCTGACGACCCTTTTCTGCAGCCATCTTTACTAACTGACCAACACCATTCTGGTCAAGTCTTGCAAATGGATCAGATTCAAAGATCTTAGCCTGATAGTAAGAATCTAAGAACTTACCTGCATCATCACGAGAGAAACCAAATGTCATCTGAGTTAAGTCGTTAGTACCGAAGGAGAAGAATTCAGCTTCTTCTGCAATTGTATCAGCTACAAGTGCGGCACGAGGAATTTCAATCATGGTACCAATTGAGTAGGTAATATCGGAATTCTTTTCAGCCTTAACAGCTTCAGCAGTTTCTACTACGATATCCTTAACGAATTTTAATTCCTTCTTTTCGCCTACGAGAGGGATCATGATTTCAGGAACGATATCAAATCCTTTTTCTTCTCTTACTTCGATAGCAGCTTCCATAACCGCTCTGGTCTGCATCTTAGCGATTTCAGGATAGGTAACTGCAAGACGGCATCCTCTGTGACCCATCATAGGGTTGAATTCGTGAAGCGCATCACATTTAGCCTTAACGTCAGCTACAGTAAGACCCATATCTTCAGCTAATGCCTTGATATCATCTTCCAGAGTAGGCACGAACTCGTGAAGTGGTGGATCTAAGTAACGAACTGTCATTGGCTTGCCTTCAAGAGCTTCGTACATTGCCTTAAAGTCTGCTTTCTGGAATACGATGAGTTCGTTTAATGCAGCTTCTCTCTGCTCAACAGTGTCAGAAAGGATCATCTTACGGATCTTAGGAATTCTTTCTTCACCAAAGAACATATGCTCTGTACGGCAAAGACCGATACCTTCTGCACCCAGCTTAACTGCATTGATAGTATCTTCAGGAGTATCTGCATTGGTTCTTACCTTTAAGGTTCTGAACTGGTCAGCCCAAGCCATGATACGTCCGAAGTTTCCACCTACAGAAGCTTCAACAGTCTTGATGTCACCCTTGTAAATCTTACCGGTTGAACCATCTAATGAAATATAATCACCTTCGTGGAATTCATATCCACCAAGCCAGAATACCTTTGCTTCTTCATCGATCTTGATTTCACCACAACCAGATACACAGCAAGTACCCATACCACGAGCAACTACTGCTGCGTGAGAGGTCATACCGCCACGAACGGTTAAGATACCTTCAGATGCATGCATACCTTCGATATCTTCCGGAGAAGTTTCAAGACGAACAAGGATTACTCTTTCGCCGCGTCCGCCCTTACCTGCTGCTTTAGCTTCTTCTGCAGTAAAGTAAACCTTACCTGCTGCTGCACCGGGAGATGCAGGAAGTGCAGAACCGATTACTTCGCCTGCCTTTAATGCAGCTGCGTCAAATGTAGGATGCAATAACTGATCCAGAGACTTCGCTTCAATTCTAAGAACTGCTTCTTCAGGAGTGATCTTTCCTTCATCTACTAAATCACATGCGATATTGATCGCTGCAGGAGCGGTTCTCTTACCATTTCTGGTCTGTAAGAAGTATAACTTACCTTCTTCAATGGTGAATTCCATATCCTGCATATCACGATAGTGATCTTCCAGTCTTCCGGCAATTTCAATAAATTCTTTGTAACATTCAGGCATGTCCTCTTCCAACTTAGAGATAGGCTGAGGAGTACGAACACCTGCTACTACGTCTTCACCCTGCGCATTGATCAGGTATTCACCGTAGATACCCTTTTCACCGGTAGAAGGGTTACGGGTAAATGCAACACCGGTACCGGATGTTTCACCCTTGTTACCGAATACCATACACTGTACGTTTACAGCGGTACCCCAGTCGCCGGGGATATCGTTCATACGTCTGTATACGATAGCACGAGGGTTGTCCCAAGAACGGAATACTGCTTTCACAGCACCCATAAGCTGTTCAACAGGATCCTGAGGGAAATCAGCTCCACCCATAGCTTCTTTGTAAACAGCCTTGAACTTGTTTGCAAGTTCTTTTAAATCTTCTGCAGTCAGTTCTGTATCAAAATGAACGCCCTTTTCTTCCTTCATCTCATCGATGATCTTTTCAAAGAAGGACTTAGGAACTTCCATAACTACGTCAGAATACATCTGAATAAAACGACGATAAGAGTCATATGCAAATCTGGGATTTCCTGTCTTTCTTGCAAAGCCTTCAACTGCAACGTCGTTCAAACCGAGATTAAGAATGGTATCCATCATACCAGGCATAGAAGCTCTGGCACCTGAACGAACTGATACGAGCAACGGATCTTCGGTGTCACCGAATTTCTTTCCCATTAATTCTTCCAGATCCTTAATGTTTTCAAGAATCTGTTCCTGAATTTCTTCTGAGATCTTTTTACCGTTGTCATAGTAGTTGATACAAGCTTCTGTGGTAACAGTAAAGCCCTGAGGGATCGGTAAACCAAGACTGGTCATTTCAGCAAGGTTAGCACCTTTGCCGCCGAGCAGATTTCTCATATCTGCACTACCCTCTTTAAATTTGTACACCCATTTCTTCATACAATTTTGTCTCCCTTTAATTTATTTTTTTATGACAAAAACGTAAGCCCATGCACCTGTCTTCCCCACAAAGACAAATGCATCCTTCAATACTAGTTAAGTATAGCAAGATATTCCCAAAACATCAAGACTTTTCCACAATGTACTTAAAAATATACTTGAAAAATCTCAAGTTTTCGGTACAATAGTATAAGGAAATATTTGGCTTGTTTATTCAATTTTTAAAGAAAGGTTAAACAAAATGATTAGTGCAAACAACGTAACCTACAGAGTGGGCAAAAAAGCTCTGTTTGAAGATGTTAATATTAAATTTACAGAGGGTAACTGCTATGGTCTGATCGGTGCCAATGGTGCCGGTAAATCCACCTTCTTAAAGATTCTCTCTGGCGAACTGGAAACCACCAATGGGGACATCGTGATCACACCCGGACAGCGTCTTTCCGTACTGGAGCAGGACCATTTTAAGTATGACAGCTACCCTGTTATGGATACAGTTATCATGGGTAATGCCCGTCTTTATGAGATCATGAAGGAAAAAGAGGCAATCTACATGAAGGAAGACTTCACCGACGAGGATGGTATTCGTGCCAGCGAGTTGGAAGGTGAGTTCGCTGAAATGGATGGCTGGGAAGCAGAATCCAACGCTGCAATGCTCTTAAACGGTCTGGGCATTGAAACAGATTATCACTACTATCAGATGGCTGATCTGGATGGTAATATGAAAGTTAAGGTTCTGCTGGCAAAAGCATTGTTCGGCAACCCTGATATCCTGCTTTTGGACGAACCTACTAACCACCTGGATTTGGATGCCATTGCATGGTTAGAGGACTTCCTGATTGATTTCGAAAATACTGTTATTGTGGTATCCCACGACCGTTATTTCCTGAACAAGGTATGTACTCACACCGCGGATATTGACTACGGAAAGATCCAGCTTTACGCAGGTAACTATGACTTCTGGTATGAATCCAGTCAGCTATTGATCAAGCAGATGAAGGAAGCAAACCGCAAAAAAGAAGAAAAAATTAAGGAGCTGCAGGAATTTATCTCCCGCTTCTCTGCGAACGCATCTAAGTCCAAGCAGGCTACTTCCCGTAAGCGTGCATTGGAAAAGATCGAACTGGATACCATTAAACCATCCAGCAGAAAATACCCTTATATCGACTTTAGACCGGATCGTGAGATCGGTAATGAAATTTTATTTGTTGAGCATCTTTCCAAGACTATCAATGGGGAAAAGGTTCTGGACGATGTATCCTTCATCGTAGGACATGATGACAAGATCGCCTTTGTAGGCGGTAACGAAATCGCAAAAACAACCCTTTTCCAGATCCTTGCCGGCGAAATGGAACCGGATGAAGGTAACTACAAATGGGGTGTAACTACTTCCCAGGCGTATTTCCCTAAGGATTACACTGCTGAATTTGACAATGAATATACTATTGTTGACTGGCTCACCGGCTACTCTCCCGTAAAGGACGTAACCTATGTACGTGGTTTCCTGGGTCGTATGCTCTTTGCCGGTGAAGATGGTGTGAAGAAGGTTAAGGTTCTTTCCGGTGGTGAAAAAGTTCGTTGTCTTCTCTCTAAGATGATGATCAGCGGATCAAACTGTTTGATTTTTGACGAACCTACCAACCATCTGGATATGGAATCCATTACTGCACTGAACAATGGTGTTATTAAGTTCAAGGGAGTTGTTTTATTCTCCTGCCATGACCATCAGTTTGTACAGACCACTGCTAACCGTATCATTGAGATCCTGCCTAATGGTAAGATCATCGATAAGATCACTACTTATGACGAATATCTGGCTAGTGATGATATGGCTCGCAAGCGTACTGTGTATACTGCACGCAAGGAAGAAGACGAAAACTAAGATTTATCAGGTGCTGTGTGTCTCAAATGATGCACAGCACTTTTATATAACTGTTTGCCTAACGAAAGGAGAACCCTTTTATGCTCACAAAATCCATCGACCTGCATGTACATTCCAACAAATCTGACGGAACATACGCTCCCAGCGAATTGGTTGACTATGCTATGCAAAAAGGACTTGCAGCCATTGCACTGACAGACCATGACACTGTAGATGGACTGGATGAGATCATACACTATGCAGAACGTCTGCGTAATACGAATACCTTTTCTGCGGAAGAAAATAAACCCTGCAATGGGCATAACTCAGCCACTGTCCCGGAGGTCATTCCTGGCATCGAATTTTCTACAGAATACGAAGGCAAGGATGTGCATATTTTAGGATTGTATATTGATTATAAATCAGAGGATTTTCAAAAACCCTTACAAGAATTTGTGAACTCCCGAAACCTTCGAAATGAAAAGATGTGCAAATTATTACAGACAGCCGGAATTGATATTACCTTTGATAAACTGCAAGCTGAATATCCCGGCAGTGTGATCACACGTGCACATTACGGAAGTTATCTGTTAAAATACGGCTACATTAAAAGTATGAATGAAGCCTTTGAAAAGTATGTGGGCGACCACTGCCCTTATTTTGTACCCCGCGAAAAAGTCACTCCCGTGCAGGCTGTACAGCTGATTCTAAAAGCAAAAGGCGTGCCTATATTGGCACACCCTCCACTTTACCATATGAGTGACAGTCGACTGGACAAATTAGTTGCGTTACTAAAAGACGCCGGTCTCATGGGTATCGAAGCAGTTTACTCCACTTACTCTTCAAGTGAAGAAAGAGACATGCGTCGGCTTGCCCAAAAATACGGCTTGCTGATTTCCGGCGGAAGCGATTTCCACGGAGAAAACAAACCCAAATTAGATCTTGGAACCGGATACGGGAAGCTGTATGTGGATTATAGTGTGTTAGAGGAAATTAAAAATGCTCATTCAAAACCGGAGTGATCAACTCACTCCGGCCACATCCTCCAATGCATTCACCGGTGGTAAACATTGGTGCCCCCGGCACACATAAAAAGTCATTTTATCATTTTTCAACTTATATTTTTCTGAAGATTCTTCCACAATGCACACAGCATTCAATGAAATCTTACAGGATAAATTCTCAGGAATCTGCTCTCCTTTTTTCACTACAATAGTCACTTTTTCTGGGAGTTCATCAAAGTCTGATAAAGCAATCAGGAACATCGCATATCCCGCGGGGTACTGCCTTGCTTCCGTGCTCATAAAACCTAGCTGCCGTGCTGCATAATTTTCGAATCGCTCCATACCCGTAATGAGGCTTAGTCGCACTAAATTATATGCCATCAATGAATTCCCGCTGGGAACTGCACCATCATACATTTCTTTGGGCCGTAGAATCAATTGTTCATTCTGCTCACCATACAGGAAAAATCCATTCTTTTCTTCATCATGGAAGTCATCGATTGCCTTATTACAAAATTTTTCAGCATTCTCCAGATAAACCATATCCAAAGTTGCTTCATACAAAGCAAGCAAAGCAAAAGTCACACTTGCATAATCATCCAAAAATCCCTTGCTGCTATGCTTACCTTCCCGATAGCTGACATATAATGTATCTTTTTCACAAAGACTTCTCATGATAAAATCCATAGCCTCTACCGCTGCTCCCAGATACGCTTTATTTTCTGTAACACGGTATAAATGGCACATTGCAGTAATCATAAGTCCGTTCCATGAACATAATATTTTATCATCCAGATGTAATGCATATCTTTTTTTGCGATATTCGTAGATGGCCGGCAGAAAAATATCCATGTCTCCATTTCGATCAATATTTTTCAAAAGATTCGGAATATTTTTACCTTCAAAATTCCCCCTCCCGGTTATATCAAAATACTGATTAAATTTATTTCCGGCCTCTTCGCCCAGAACTTCAATCACTTCAGCGGGATCAAACAGATAATATTTCCCCTCCACACCTTCACTGTCAGCATCCTGAGCACAGTAAAAACCACCATCGGGCGAAGTCAACTCCCGTAAAACATATGCGGCTGTTTTTTCTGCGATATCACAATATATCTGATTTTGTGTCAACTGATACGCCTTGCAATATGCAAGAATCAATAGTGCATTATCATACAACATTTTCTCAAAATGAGGAACAAGAAAATACGGA
>JAZUCP010000158.1:0-6189 GCA_045639165.1 Acetatifactor sp.
TCTTTTGCTGCTCTGCTCAAAAGCTCCTTGTCGTAACATTTAATTCCAAAATACTCAGCTACCTTTTCACCGCTCTCACGTCCACCTGAGCCAAATTGTCTGCCAATAGTAATTACAGTATTCATAAACCATCATCCTTCCTACTACTTTTTATATATTTATTTTACAATATTTTTAATTATCTGACAATAGTTTTTTCGCTGCTTCTATACCTTCCGGTGTCTGAGCCAGACCACCCCCTGCTGTCTCACGAAGGGATACATCCATTTTATCGCCTACCGATTTCATGGCATCAATCACTTGATCCGGCGGAATCTTACTGATAATTCCGGCCAAAGCCATATCCGCACAGGACATTGCATTCATGGCTCCGATTACATTTCTCTTTACACAGGGCACTTCTACCAGACCGGCTACGGGATCACATACAAGCCCCAGTAAATTCTTCATAGCCATAGCTGCTGCATGAGCAATCTGCTTCGCATCTCCGCCCTGAAGATACACCAAAGCTCCGGCCGCCATGGAACTGGCTGAACCAATCTCTGCCTGACAACCTCCTGCCGCACCACTGATATAGGCTCTGTGAGCGATAATCTGGCCAATTCCCGCCGCTACATAGAGAGCTCTTACGATTTTATCCACATCTTTTTCTCTCTTTGTAAAATAGGGTACTAAAACTGCCGGAAGTACTCCGCATGCACCTGCCGTAGGTGCTGCAACAATTCTTTTCATACAAGCATTTGATTCACCCATCTGCAATGCCCCCGCAATAACTGCACCGGAGTATTCACCACAAAGAGATTTGCTGCCCATGGTGGAACTATATACTTCCATCTTATATCCATCTCCGCCAACAAGACCGCTCTTAGAATACAGATCTTTTTCATAAGTGATTGCGGAAAACAACATGGCATCCCAAGTATCACGCATTTTGGCAAAGCTTTCTTCAGCAGATACGCTTCTGTCAAACATATCCTCCTCCATGATAACCTGCCAGAATTCCTTCTTTTGATTTTCACAAATATCTACAATTTCTTTAAATGATTGATAAGACATATGCTTCCTTTCCCGAATAAGCATCCGGGATGCCCATTCTATTAATCTACTCTTTCTACTCCCCAGAAGAAAAGTGCTACAGTTCCCGGACCGGTATGACTTCCGATAGTGGTACCTATATTATTGATCAACACCTTGCCGTCCAGATTGGGAAATCTGCTTTCTACCAGCTCTGCCACAGCTTTTGCATCTTCATAGCATGCTGAATGACTAATATAACATTTTCCACTGTACTCCGGTCCGCCCTCTGCAAGCTGCTCCATCTGCTTTACAATGGCATCAATAACCTTTCTCTTGGTTCTAATTTTATATCTAGGAATCAGTTTTCCCTGAAAATCAACATTTAATAACGGACAAATATTTAAAACATTGCCCACGAAGCCCGCTGTTTTGGTAACTCTTCCGCCCTTCACATAAAATGTAAGGTCTGTAGAAAAGAACCATGCATGTGCCTTAGCTCTGTTATCCATGATCCACTGATACACTTCTTCAATGGCTTTACCATCATCACGCAGATCCGCCAGTTTATCCATAATCAACCCGAAACCGGAAGATGCATTCAAGGAATCCACAATATAAATCTTTCTATCCGGATATTTCTCTGCCAACATATCCTTTGCAATGTTTGCAGAATTAAAGGTTCCTGAAATACCTGACGAAAGAGACACATGAATAATATCCTTCCCTTCCTTCAAAAATCCTTCAAAATACTCTTCAAACTCTGCCGCATTAATCTGAGAGGTTCTGGTATCTGCACCATCAGCCATGGACTGATAAAAAGCATCAAAGCTCATGGACTGTCCCAAGTCATCATAATAATGCACATCGTCCATATAATAATGCATACAGATATACTTAATATCCCTTTTCCCAAAATGTTCCTTTGATAAGTCAGCGGTTGAACAACAACTGATTATATATTCCTGCATAATATCCTCCTGCTTTTAAACTTCAATGTAGTTTTTATTACTACATTATACGTTTTTTACTTCTTTATGTAAAGTAAAAAATTAGCAAAGAAATATTATACTTGCATTTTATTCATTGGTATTTACATATATGACCTTTAGAATACCGCTCAAGGTCTCCAGATCCTTAATTGCCTGCTCTGGCACCGGCTGATCCGTCTCAATAACCATCACTGCATAACCATCTCTTTTGTCGCCTCTGTACAAATGCATTGTCGCAATATTGATATCCTCCACTGCCAACATATTGGCCACTTTAGCCACATGTCCAGGGGTATCCTGATTATGAATGATGATGGTGGGATTCTCTGCGGTAAAATTCGCTTCCACTCCATCCAGCTTGTGGATCATAATTCGTCCACCTCCTACAGATGCAGCTTCCACCTCCAGATGCTTTCCATTTTCACCGTCTACAATGATCAATGCCGTGTTAGGATGAACATCGCTTAAATTAATATTATGAAAAGCAAAAGTCAACCCTTCCTTTTTTGCAACCTGAAAACTATCTGGAATCCGGATATCATCAGGCTGCATACCAAGCAGTCCTGCCACAATCGCTTTATCCGTACCATGTCCAATGCCGGTAGTTGCAAAGGAACCATGCAGATAGATATCCGCATGTACAGGCTTATCTTTTAAAAGCCTTCTCGCCATATATCCGATTCTTACCGCCCCTGCTGTATGGGAACTGCTGGGTCCTACCATAACCGGTCCTAAAATATCAAATAAGTTCATTTCATCTGCCTCTTTCTGACGCAATAGTATATTTTAATTCAAAATTCTATCATATATACAATACCATTTTATACAGTTTTAAACAACTATTTTAACGTTTTTTCTTAACAAAAGTACAAAAAAAGAAGGATACCGAAGCATCCTTCTTTATGTACCAATATTTAAATTAGTTTTTCTTCATCTGCTTCTTGAAAGTAGCAACACCTTCAACAACAAGGATGAGTGCAAGGATTACCATTGCAGCAGCGAAAAGCATCTGGAACCAATCACCCCATGCAGCAGCACCTGCAGCAACAGCTTTAATCTTGCTGATTACAGTCATAACAAGGCTTGTAAGAGTTGCAACAAGCATGAAGATCATAGGAATGATGAACATCTTGTTGTTCTTTCCAACATGACCAAGCCAAGAAGCAACTGCCATAAGAGCGATACCTGCAAGGAGCTGGTTAGCAGCACCGAACAGACCCCAGATCTGGCTCAGGCTCAGACCACCAAGTACACATCCGATAACTACCATGATCAGAGTACATACTATAGGGTTAGCAAATACTTTACGAAGACCCTTAGCGTCTTTCCAGGTTGCTTCACCTTCCTGAAGGAATAATTCGCTAAACAGATAACGGCTCAGACGAGTACCGGAGTCAAGTGAAGTAAGAGCAAATACAGATACAGCCAATGTTAACAGAGCATAGATAGTGTTGTAAACAACAGAACCTTCAACGTTAAACATAATAGCGATACCTGAAGCAAATGCAACTGCAGGAGAACCGAATTCACCAGCGGTGTACTTGCTAAATACCATACCTACTGCGATCAAAGAAATGATACCAAGTGCAGATTCAATTAACATAGAACCGTAACCGATGAGCTTAGCATCTTTTTCGTTAGCGATCTGCTTAGCAGAAGTACCGGTAGCGATCAAGCTGTGGAAACCGGAACAAGCACCACAAGCAACTGTAATAAACAGTGTAGGGAACAGATACTGACCAGCCTTAGGAGACCAACCTGCGAATGCAGGGATTTCGAAAGTTGCAGTGCCAGTAAATGCTGAGAAGATGATACCCAGTACAGCAAGGATAATCATACCGTAAAGCAGGAAGCTTGAAAGGTAGTCACGAGGCTGTAATAAGATCCATACAGGAACCAGGGAAGCGATAGTGATATAAGCACCGATGAAAAGGATCCATGCTGTACGGCTCATAACGAAACCACAGTTCAGACCGATTACAGTGATTACAACAATACCGATGATACCAGCGATAGTTGCTGGAAGAGTCTTAACACCCATCTTTGTAGTAATGTAACCATAAATGATAGCCAGTACGATGAACAGTAATGAGATCATTGCTGTTGTCTGGTTACCGGTAGGGTTGGTAGCGAAACCAAAACCACCTTCTTTGGTTAAGAAGGTACCAGCTACTACGTTAACGAAAGATGCGATTACCAGGATCAGAACCAGAAGTGCAAAGATGATGAACAACTTCTGTGCTCTCTTACCCATAGATGTCTTGATGATTTCACCTACAGATTTTCCATCGTGGCGCATGGAAGCGAACAGGGAACCGAAGTCCTGAAGACCACCAAAGAAAATACCACCGATTACACACCAAAGGAATACTGGAACCCATCCGAAGATAGATGCCTGGATAGGACCGTTGATAGGACCTGCACCAGCGATTGATGAGAAGTGATGTCCTAACAATACTGCAGGCTTAGCAGCTACATAGTCAACACCATCTTCAAGTTCTACAGCGGGAGTCTTTCTGCTAGGATCGATTCCCCACTGTTTGCAAAGCCAGTTACCATATGTTACATATCCGATAACAAGCAGAGCGATTGCTGCGAGAATAATGATAATTGCTGTCATTTTTCTACTCTCCTTTACTTTATTAAATAGTTACTTTAGTATATTGCGAACGAGCTTCTTCAGTTCTGAACCCAGGTGGTTGTGGGCAATCTTCCCTGTAGAAATCTCAAGGGCAATCAATCTGTATCTGCTGAAACCTTTAAAGTTAAAGCAGTAGCTTTTGTGATGCTTCAGCTTTTTGATCAGCTTGAAAGCATCCTTGTCAATAGTATCCGCCAGGATAACCAGTGACACATCTGTTGAATAATGAATCTTTGAAAGTACTACCCGGGATAAACCCGTTTTCCAGGACGTTTCATCCATTTGTTTTAATGTATCAACATCCAAATTTTCAAGTGCCGCAAAGAATACGAATTCCCTGGATTCCGACTCGTTCATCTTCGCTTCCTTGAACAGGAAATAAGATTCGTCATGAGTATAAAACTCCGCTTCCGCTGTAAAAGGCGGTGTCACATCTTCCCTTTTAATATTATAATATCTAACATAGGAGGGCAAAAGCTTCTCCAAAGCCTCTAAAGCTGTCATTACTGCTCTCCCTCCTCGGACTCTGCCTTCTTTTTAGGACTGGTAAAGTTGCCGCCCGGAACTCTTACCTTTAATTCATCCATTAAAATTCTGGCTGCCTTGGTGCCCGGAAGCTGGATCTGTGCCACTTCCTTATCATCAGAATGGATCACCAGATTCTCGATCTCAAAATTCCCTTTTCCACAACAAAGCGTTGCAGGAACGGACAAAACTCTTCTAAAGCATCTGTGAATCTGTGTATATGGTATGTAATATACTTTCCATTTTTTACGAAAGAACAGACAGGTATCTCCTAATTTAACAATTCCGATCTCTCTTCCGCTTTTATATTCAGCCGAAAGAATGTCTCTTTCTACGGTTACTGATGTAAGTGCATGAAATCTCAAAATACATCCTCCAAACAAAACAATAGTGGAACAATTATAGTCTAATCTACCATATTACGACATTTTTTGCAATAACTTCGCCCTAAATTATTTTATATTTTCTTAAGACTTTTCACAGTTATTTCACAATATATTAAGAAGATGTTGGAAATATTCCGGCAACGGCGCACAAGTTTCAATATATTCACCACTTTTTGGATGAATAAATCCTAAAATCATGGCGTGTAGGGTCTGCCCCTGCAGTTTAGGGAAGGGACACTTTTTCGGGCCATAAACAAGATCTCCTAATAAAGGATGTCCGATGGACGCCATATGCACGCGGATCTGATGTGTTCTTCCTGTTTCCAGTCTGCATTCCACATAGGTATACCCCTGGAAACGTTCCAGTACCTTATAATGAGTGATGGCTTCTTTTCCGTTTTTGTAATTCACTGCCATCTGCTTTCGTTCCACCGGATGACGGCCAATGGGGGCATTTACGGTGCCTTCATCCTCTTTCAACACCCCATGTACAATTGCCCGATAACGCCTCACAATAGTGTGATCCTTTAACTGCTCTGCAATACAATTGTGGGCTTTATCGTTTTTGCAGACAATCACAGAGCCAGTGGTATCCATATCGATCCGATGCACAATTCCGGGACGCATCACA
>JAZUCP010000159.1:0-4069 GCA_045639165.1 Acetatifactor sp.
AGATCATGTACCGGGATCAACTTCATCTTTGCGATCATTTCACGCTTACTCTGCATGGTAGGCATAAATGATCTGGGCCAGGTAGGAGTATACTTGATAAATGGTCTGGAATAAGGAATCCCTGACTCATTTGCATAACCAATCGCATGAGCAATACCGGAATCCGGCACACCCGCAACGATATCCGCCTTTACATCATCCCTCTGAGCCATCTTCATACCGTTATTATAACGCATCTGTTCTACACTGACACCCTCGTAGGCACTGGGGGAATATCCATAATATACCCACAAGAAGGTACAAATCTTCATATCCTTACCGGGCTGGCAAAGGGTATGTACGCTTTCCGGAGTTATCACCACGATTTCTCCAGGTCCCAATTCTCTATAGTCTTCATATCCAAGATTCAGATATGCAAAGCTTTCAAAGCTTACACAGAAACCATCTTCTTTCTTTCCGATAGCCAGCGGCATTCTGCCCAAACTGTCTCTTGCTGCATAGATTCCCTTGGGAGTGAGCAGCAGGATCGACATGGAGCCTTCAATAACTGCTTGTGCATGCATGATACCTTCGATCAGATTGTCCTTTTGATTAATCAATGCTGCCACCAATTCTGTGGCATTGATTTCTCCTGTACTCATCTCCTGGAAATGGGGCTTTCCATGCTCAAAAATATCCTCTTCAAGCTTCTTCATATTACAAATCTTGCCAACAGTTACAATGGCATATGTACCATGATGAGAACGGATCAGCAAAGGCTGGGGCTCATAATCGGAAATACATCCTACGCCCAGATATCCTGCCATTTCCTGTACGTCTTTATCAAATTTTGTTCTGAATGGAGAATTTTCAATATTATGGATCGCACGTTCAAAACCATTTTCTCCATAAACTGCCATACCGCCTCTTCTGGTTCCCAGATGTGAATGATAGTCCGTTCCGAAAAACAGATCGAATACACAATCCTGTTTAGAAGCTACTCCAAAAAAACCGCCCATAGTTTATCTTTCCTCCTGATTTACACAAACACGTCTTCTATAAGGCATTACTGAAATTTTGCAATGACTTCTGCATTAGCTTTCATTGCGTCTTCTTCCATCTTTACTCTGGCTGCCCATAATTTCTCGCGAAGCTCAGGACGAGAACCCGCCATGATCTGAAGTGCCAGATGCGCCGCATTCTTGCCGCCATTGATCGCTACAGTTGCTACAGGAATTCCGGGGGGCATCTGTACGATGGACATAAGTGCATCCATACCGTCCAAAACAGAACCGGAAAGGGGTACACCCACTACCGGAAGCACAGTCTGCGAAGCCACAACGCCGGGTAAAGCTGCCGCCATACCTGCTGCTGCAATGATCACTTCTGTTCCATTGTTATTTGCTTCTTCTAAAAATGCAGAAAGACCTGCATGTGCACGATGCGCAGAAAGACATCTCACATCCACTGTTACACCATATTCTTTTAAAATACCAACTGCCGGTTCCATCTTAGGAAGATCGCTGGTAGATCCCATAATAATCGCTACTCTCATTGTTTCTCCTCTCAAAGCCTTCCGTCATCCCTTGGGATTCGGACTTTTTCTTATGAATAAGAAGAGTCTTCTGTTTAAACCGCAGAAGACTCTTTGCCATCTCTTTAATTCTTACTAATTGCGGGAAGATGTATTTTCTTTCAGTACTACGTCGTGTGCACCGCCTTCCACGATACTTACAGAAGATACTAAAGTAATCTTAGCCTTCTGCTGTAATTCAGGAATGGACAATGCTCCGCAGTTACACATTGTGGATTTAACCTTCGCAAGTGACAAGCCTACGTTATCCTTCAGTGAACCTGCATAAGGTACATAGGAATCAACGCCTTCTTCAAAATGAAGCTTGGAATCTCCGCCAAGGTCATAACGCTGCCAGTTTCTTGCACGGGCACTACCTTCACCCCAATATTCCTTCATATACTGGCCATTGATCATCACTTTGTTGGTAGGTGATTCATCAAATCTTGAGAAATATCTTCCAAGCATGATAAAGTCACTACCCATAGCCAGAGCCAGTGTCATATGATAGTCATGAACAATACCGCCATCACTACAGATCGGTACATAAATACCGGTTTCTTCAAAATATTCATCTCTCGCTTTTGCCACATCAATGGTTGCTGTAGCCTGTCCACGACCAATACCCTTGGTTTCACGGGTAATACAGATAGATCCTCCACCGATACCTACCTTAATAAAGTCAGCACCACATTCTGCAAGGAATCTGAAACCATCTCTGTCAACAACATTACCGGCACCAACCTTTACGGTATCACCGTAATGCTCTCTGATCCACTGAATGGTAAGCTTCTGCCATTCACTGAAGCCTTCACTGGAGTCAATACATAATACATCAACACCGGCCTCTACCAATGCAGGTACACGTTCTGCATAGTCTCTTGTGTTGATACCTGCACCGACAACATATCTCTTAGAACTGTCAAGCAGCTCATTTACATTGTTCTTCTTAGATTCATAGTCTTTTCTGAATACGAATGAATCCAGATTACCTTCTTCATCTACAACCGGAAGGGAATTCAGCTTATGATCCCAGATGATATCATTTGCCTCTTTTAAGGTAACACCGCACTTTGCAACAACTAGCTTGTCAAATGGCGTCATAAAATCTGCCACCTTGGTATCTAAAGACATACGGGAAATACGATAATCTCTGCCGGTAACAATACCAAGCAATTTTCCGTGTGCAGTACCATCATCTGTAACAGCCATGGTGTCATGACCGGTCTTCTCCTTCAGCGCAAGCACTTCTGCCAAAGTATTTTCAGGTACCAGATTGGAATCACTGGTAACAAAGCCTGCTTTGTAATTCTTTACTTTTCTAACCATTTCAGCCTGCTTTTCGATTGGCTGAGAACCATATATAAAGGAAACACCACCTTCTTTTGCCAGGGCAATTGCCATGGTATCATTAGATACGGACTGCATGATCGCAGAAACAAGGGGTATATTTAAAGATAATGCGGGTTCTTCTCCTCTCTTAAACTTTACTAAGGGAGTTTTCAAACTTACATTCTGTGGTTGACATTTGCTATCTGAGTATCCTGGTACCAATAAGTACTCACTAAATGTGTGTGACGGTTCACTAAAATAATACGCCATTTTTCTTCTCCTCCGAATAAACAAGTTAAAAGTATAAATTTTACCTATACAGCATCAAGTATAGCACATATTTTCAAAAAAATATACACAAAAAGAGCTGTTTTTTAAATATTTTACAGCTCTTTTTTTATCATTTTGACTAATTTTCAATTAAAACCGTATTTTGACAGTACCATTCGCACCAGGTCTCGTAATACATTCCCATTAAATGGGTATCGTCACTGACATACATCTGGGAAAGATTACCGTTTTCATCATCGAAAAGGGGATTCACATCCAGATAAAATATTTTTTCCTGATCCGCAAAGCTTGAGATCTGTTCATTCATCCTGTTGATGGCTGCGTTGTTGTGAATCTCATCCAATTCATTTCTCAGACTGTTTACATGCATGTTTGCACACACATATATAATAGCCTGTGGCTGATAGCTAAAAATATAATCCAAAAAAGCCCGATACTTTTCCACTGTGGTATCAAAATCATATCCCAGCTCATTGATTCCCAGCATGATATACACTTTGCCATACACATTTTCCGTAAGCAACTGCTCCAGTTTGATCTTTTTCCCCTTCTCCACTTCAACCTTGGCACCTTTTATGGTATAAAGATTTAAACCCGGCGACGCAAAATAATCTGCATTATCCAAGGTTCCGTACTTTTCCAATCCTGCGGTTCTGGAATCCCCGATAAACAAAGCATCATCAAAATAAGACTTATCACTGACGGTAAACAGACTCTCGGGCTCCTGTATCGTCTCTTCCTGACTTTCCTGCTGCTGTGTTTCGGGTTGCTGCATTTCCTGTTCCGGCTGAGCCTCTGCTCCCTGTGTATTTCCCTCTATTTTCTGGACTTCTGAGTGCTCCTCCGAAGCTTCAATGCCATGCTGCTGTGATTCAAAAACCACATCCTCATCTA
>JAZUCP010000160.1:0-2288 GCA_045639165.1 Acetatifactor sp.
ATCATTTCCGGCTGGCTGATCTATCCATTTCCGGCAATTGATCTGTTTGATGTGGACTGGAAGGTGCCTAAATGGCTGGCAGAAGTGGATGCGGCGGATATTTATTTGTTTGGCAGAGGCTTGCAATTTGCAGAGGTACAGAATGTTTCGTTGCTACAGTGGTTTCCGGATTGGTTCCATACCCAGCTTGGCGGAACCGATAAATTATTGATTGCAGGATGTCTTTTAAGCTTACCTGCATTGGTTGTGTGGGCAGCAAGGCTTATCATAAAAAGAAGATGGAGTAACTTGGATGAAGCCTTGGTGCTGGGAACGGTGGCTTGTTGTTATTTGTTTTGGCAGACAAGTGCTCCGTTGATCCGATATGGTTACGCGTACGTATTGCTATTGGCGTTTTTAACATTTGGAATGGTATTATCCCGGATTGGATTGGGAAGGGTGATATATTACTGCCTGATTCTGTATGGAATATATAAGGTAGCAGCTTTACTTCCGTATACAGTGAATGTCATAAAAATGGAACATTATGTGTGGCAGCAGGAATATGGCTTATATGAGATGGAAGAGTACGAGGTCAATGGAATCACTTTTTATTATCCAGTGGAAGGAGATCAGTCAGGATATGAGTATTTCCCCTCAACAACCGGGAAAATTAACTTCGAGTTTAGAGGAGATACCATCAAAGAAGGTTTTAGACTAATAGACTAAAATAAATGAATAAGGAGAATCGATCATGGGAGAAAAAAACGCAGCAAAGAAATACATGGATTATATGTTGGACCAGACAGTAAATGTCCTGAATATTGACAGTCCCACAGGATACACAAAGGATGCAGTGGCTTATCTGTGTGAGGAATACAGAAAGCTGGGCTACGAACCGCAAGTTACGGTAAAAGGCGGTGTGCTTGTGGATCTGGGCGGAGAGGATGCAGCGGACGGTATTCTGCTGGAGGCACATCTGGATACCCTTGGAGGAATGGTTGCCTCCATCAAAGGAGACGGAAGATTGAAACTGACCGGGTTAGGTGGCTTAAACCCTAACAATGCGGAGGCGGAAAACTGTCGCGTAATCACCAGGGATGGCCGTAAGATTGAGGGTACTTTCCAGTTATGTGATGCATCCGTGCATGTAAACAAGGATTACAGTAGTGCCAAAAGAGAGTTTGGAACCATGGAAGTGGTGCTGGACGAGGATGCAAGTTCTGCAGCGGATGTGGAGAAGCTGGGAATCATGGTGGGAGATATTGTGGCTTTTGATCCCCGCACCCGTATTACGGAGAGCGGATATATTAAAAGCCGTTTCCTGGATGATAAGCTGAGTGTGGGTATCTTACTGGGCTATGCAAAGTGGTTGAAAGAAGAAGATATCGTGCCAGCCAGAAAGGTATATCAGCACATTACGGTATATGAGAAAGTGGGACATGGCGCCTGCGGAACCGTACCGGAAGGTGTTACCGAGATCTTGTCTGTAGATATGGGATGTGTAGGTGCAGGCTTAAATTGTACGGAGAGGCAGGTATCCATCTGTGCAAAGGACAGTGGAGGACCATATAATTATGATGTGGTTGGCAACCTGATCGCCGCGGCCAAGGAAGCAGAGCTGGATTTTGC
This sequence comes from Acetatifactor sp., assembly GCA_045639165.1. Lineage (GTDB taxonomy): Bacteria > Bacillota > Clostridia > Lachnospirales > Lachnospiraceae > Acetatifactor. Next base: position 1,612 of record JAZUCP010000160.1, read on the forward strand.
GGTGGATGTATATCCATTTTATGGATCTGATGCGGATGCGGCACTGAAAGCCGGATATGATGTAAAGCATGGTCTGATTGGAGCGGGAGTGTATGCTTCCCACGGATATGAGAGAAGTCATAAAGACGGGGTAATGAATACCTTTGCCCTGTTGACACAATATATTAAATAATAGAGGAAAAGGGTATGATCAAAAGGAATGGTATCAGGCACACATTCGCAATTGCGGGAATGTCACTGTTGCTTTCCGGTTGTGGAAATGATCTGGAGGCGGTGGTGCCGCTGGTAGGAGAGGAAAATCCATCTATGGAGACATCCACAACGCAGGAAACAGTACCATTAGAGGAAATGGCAGAAGAAATACAAAAGAGTACGGAGCCTCAGGAGGAAAAGCCACAGGTTTCCGAAGAAACTGTCCCAATTTCCGAAGAGATTCTACGGGAGGAAGTGAAGATCACCATCTCCGCCGCGGGAGATTGTTCCTTAGGTAATCATCATCTGCAAGATTATTACGGTTCCTTTTATCAGGCCTATGACAAGGCCCAGGATCCGGCATACTTCTTCGCCAATGTAAAAACCATTTTTGAAGAGGATGATATGACCATTGTAAACCTGGAGGGCGTCTTTACGGAATCCGATGTTCGCCAGGAGGATCGAACCTATAATATCAAGGGAGC
>JAZUCP010000161.1:0-5523 GCA_045639165.1 Acetatifactor sp.
ATATGACCATTCCCGTAAGGTGATACCTCCATAGGCAATTCAAACTGCTGCAGTACATGGTTTAAAATCTGTCTATCCATCGAATTTTCCTCTTTTCCTTGCTATACGCTAAATGTCAACTTAAATATACTACTTCAAAAAGGAAATATCAATACAAAAAAAGCTCTTGAATATGTGTTTTTGGCTCAGTGAATACAATAAAACAGAGAAACCATCCATCGATGTCTTCTCTGCTTTACTACCGTTTCCGGCGAATCTTTATTTATCTTGCCTCTCTGCCCAAAATCTGTCCACAGGCAATCTTCATGCCCGAATCACCACCCGGCTGGCTTCTGAAATCATCCGGCATGGAGTGAATAATAACGGTTTTACCGATAACTTCCCTGACGGTAAATCTGTCCGTCAGAAATACCTGGAATGCATAACCATTATTACTAAACAGTGGCGGCATATCACCCGCATGCCAGGGATGCATGCATCCTTCCGGATTATAATGGGCCAATGCATCTGCAAACGGATCCATCATATTGCCGTTGCAAGTACCGCCGCTGTGGATGTGAAATCCAAATACGGAACCATTACAGTTACCATTTCCCTCCATTTCGGAGCCTGCCTGCTGCAGATCAGTTGGAAGTCCAAAAACCTCCGCCGAAACCAATACCCCCATCTGCATCTGATAAAACATAACTCGGCCGGTAATATCAGGATACTGGCTGCCACCTCTGACAACCGCTGTGGCATGGGGTGCTCGGCTCAGTATTGCACAAAGATTCATGTTTATCTCATTCATATAATATATACCATCCTTTATTCTTATAGTTATATATTATACTCATAGATTTTAAGGAAGGTTCCTAGGTTATTTTCTCATACTAATCACGCAACACTACAAATGCAATGATTCCAACCACCACAAGTATGGGCAATGCCAACACGATCAGCCCTGACAATACCAATCCTACCAAAAACAGGGGCAACAAAACCACCGAAATCATAATCTTCGTTATCCCCCAGGCAGCCTTCAAAGAAAACAATAAGACCTTTCCGAAGACTATGAACATTAATACAATAAAAATAAGTGACCACATATCCCAAATCCTCCTTCGCAAATATATGTACTATCATGTTAATATCATTCTATAACATATTTATGAGTTATAACAGTATAAATATTTGCACTTTATAGCTTGTATCGTGCCGTAAAACATATTGGTATTGTAGTGACGATTATCGGTATCACCTTATTTGTCATCTTCTGATATTGGTTTACTCCACCAAGGAAGGAAAAGTCATCTGAATTCTTGAATCAAGTTAATTTCAGATGACTTTTCCTATACTTTTCTGCCTTTTTGGTCATCTGATACCTCATTAAAACTTAATTTCAGATGACTTTTTCTACACTTTTCTGCCTGTTTGGTCATCTGAAACCTCTTTAAAACTTAATTTCAGATGACTTTTCCTACACTTTTCTGTCTGTTTGGTCATCTGAAACCTCTTTAAAATTTAATTTCAGATGAGTTTTCCTAAGCCTTTCTACCTGTTTGGTCATCTGATACCTCATTAAAACTTAATTTCAGATGACTTTTTCCACGCACCGTCCTGTAAACACATAAAATCTTACACTTATTCTGCAGATGCATCAACAAAAACTTAAATTGCAGAAGAGATTTTTTTTAAAGATATTAGACCGCCTTACTCCTCAACCCTCATCACAAACTGTAGATAATAGGAGCATTCTCCTTCCTCATTGGGGATCAGAAGACTTACACCGGCCGGAGAATATCCTTTCTGCTCCACGTCACAGGTAACGGTAACTCCTGCCTCCGTAAAACTGTAATCCCCAAATTCATGGGAAGCAATGGTCTTTACCATCTTCTTTCGTGCAGAGGAAAACTGTGGGAATTCATCCCTTGCTCCTACAAACGCCAATGTAGCCAACTGCATCAGATCTTGATAATCTGACATCCATGGTCTCTCATCCTTGGGGGTATCTGCATTCACATGTGTGGTGATTGTAAAACGGATACTTTCTATGCGCCCATCCTCATCCGTTTCATATACAAAATTGGAGCGTTCCTCCTGCCCGAACATATAAATCACAACACCGGCTTCGGGCACCTTCGAATCCCATTTTCCCTCATGATTTAAGGTATAGCTGGATTCCATACCGTAATACTTTTCCAAAATGCGGAAATTCTGAGCAAACTGAGGAATGGTCAGTTCTCCCCGATGCACCGGAATCTGCACCAACATATTTGCCAATAGCACCATACCGATAAACAGTCCCCGCACAGCCAGGTAAACTGCCACCCGAAATGGCCGCTCGTCTTTCAAAAGGATCCGGGAATCGTATTCCCAGACTATCGGCTCCCGCTCCGTACACGCCTTGTAGCTTTTCCACATACGCACTAAATTGTAGATGGGAATATGTAAGCCCAAACCATAGAACAACACTTGGGTGGTTCTCTCAAAAGCCTCTGAAAAGGTCAGCTTTCGGTCATCATTATGCAGAACACGGATTCCCAAAATCCATTTTCCCAAAGTGGTTCCAAACAAAGCCAGCTGCAGAGGCTCCAGTACAATTGTCAGAAGCAAAGTCATAAGAATATCCACAAAATTAGCTGCTGAGCTTCGATTTAGCAGATTCATATCCAGTGCCAGAATCAGAAAACAAGACCAGATTGTAGAATAAAATGCTTCATCCAGAACTCGTGCAAAGAATCTCCTCCAGGGTGCCTGAACCTTCGGCAAAGTATCCTCATAAGCTTCCCTGGTATCCCAATAGGCTTCCCAGGAAAATTTATCATCCCGTTTTACCGTATACGTATTGACACCGTATTTCAGATTGGACAGATACTTTTCCGCATCTAAATCTTTATACGCCGTCCCCTCCTTGTACATGATCTGGCAGACAGACTGGGCTTTGTCCAAATCCTCCTTGTCAGCAGAAAGCTTCTGAATCTGTTGCTCCAAGGCTACGGAAAGCTCCTGCTGTCCCGTATGTAATGCTTTGATATCTTCTAATGACATATGAAGGGAACGAAGCAGCTTGATCTTTCTTAAAACCGCCAGATCCTCCTGAGAATAATCCCGGTATCCATTTACATTTCTTGCGGGAGAAAGTAAGCCTTCCGCTTCATAAAACCGTATATTTGCTCTTGGCATTTCCGCCAATTCTTCCATTTCCTTAATTGTCACTTTATGCCCTCCTTCTATGCTCTCTATAGTTATGATAAAGCATAAAGTAACTTTACAGTCAAGATTTTTTACAAAAGTCCCAAAATTATTTTTGCAAAAGTCCCCAAGTTACTTTAAGTACATCCCAGCTGCTTCCATACAAAAGTCCGCACCGGCAAGCATCATTACAAACAAAGCCATCACAAACAGCAAAACAATGGCAGCTTTGTCATACACGATCTTTGCTTTGAGCACATTTGACAGAAGAAGCTCGATTCCCATTCCAATCAGGATCAGCGGCCATAAGCCCAGGATCATTTCATAATCCAGCATTCCAAAAAGATTATGTAGCAACAACATAACCCCAAATCCAATCATGCACAGTCCGGAAGTAAAGGCTCCCACTCTATGGGTCCGTACAGTACCCGCACTATTTTCCTTCTCCATTGAGCTCCTCCTTCTTGCCGGCGATCAGCTTGCATCCGATGATGATAATCACAATGGAGATCAAAACCTGGGGAATATCATCTACAAACATCGCAGCAACATCCCACATATGATCCGGAATCAGACGATAAATCCATCCCGAAATGTTATTCCACAATTGAGAAACACCATATACGATCAGTATGATGGCTCCCCATTTACGCAAAGTTGGATTGGTAATCTTGATTTCTTTGCCCTCAATGAATGTGGCCCATACATACTCATCCTTAAGATTCTGAAATTCCTCTTCCCTGCACTTGGCCAGATTGCCCGCATGGAAAAAGCTGTAAAACCACACCAATACTGCAAAAAGAATGAATACATCACTGACCCGCAATACAGATGGTATCACAAAACACAAAATAAAAATTGTCATCAGACTGATCCCTTTTTTCATAAATCCCATGTACATCTCTGCCGCTCCCGGGATCAGGGAACATAAAAATGTACTGACTCTGCCTCGTTTTTGTTTCATTATAAATTCCTCCTTCTTATTCTCTGAATAAATTGAATCTGTTGTCATTGGAAAAAATATTTACTCCGCCCAAAAGTGTTTCAAAAATATACCGCTCCTGCTTCTGCATGGGCTTTATCAAATCTGTGCTCTGTTGCTGCAGATCTTCCAGCTTGGGGAGCAAAAAAACAACCAAAACAGCAGCCGCAACCGTAGTCAAAACTCGGAATCGATATCGCTTAAAGGCAATAATTTTTTCCTGCTGACTTCTTTCATCCGGTTCTTTGGAAACCAAAGCTTCCCGGTCTAAAATTTCCAGTACCCGCTCCTGCATATCAGCCGGTGCATATACCATATCAGTCTGCTCAATATTCTGAATCAGATCTTCCAGTTCTGTGTCCGACAAATATTCCATATAGTCTTTCATTCCTGCAACAACTCCTTTCTGTAAGATTTTTTCAACATCTCTCTTGCCCGGCGTATGTGGGTTTTCACCGTATTCACACCGGTTTGTGTATTCTCTGCAATCTCCTTCGCCGTTTTCCCTTCCAGAAAGTGTGCGATTGCCACCTCCCGATAAGGGGGCGAAAGTGCATTACAGCAACAACGCAGTTCCTCAATTATTTCACTGTTTAGGATCTCTCTTAGAGGCTCTTCCTTATGGACCAGGCCCATATTATGTATCTCTTCCTCCGATGTGGGTATGGCTCTTCGGGCGACTGCCCTGTTGTAATCAATACATTTATTGCCCGCAATCCTGCACAGCCAAGCCTTCTCAGCTTCCGGAACATATTCCTCCAGATGCCTATACGCCGAAAGGAATGTTTCCTGGGTCAGATCCTCCGCCACGAAATAATCTCCGGTCATTTTCAGGCAGATGGAGAAAATCAGATTCTGGTACTGATTGATAAGTCTTATAAATGTTTCTTTGGAATCGATTCGCTCCACCTCCCCTCTGCTTTCATTTAATATAACGAATCAACGAACAAAAAAGATTCAATTCTTTTGCATATTTTTTATTCCTCTTAATTAGTAATACAATATAATCAAAAAAAGCCACAAAATATTCTTTCCTAAGGTTTCATAGGTAAGACATATTCGATGGTGCTGATCCTGGTTTCCATAATAAATGTAATCTGCTTTGCCCTGAGCATTGCCATATTTAACAAGAAGCAGTTATAATTTGCCTTTATAGAAATGTGTGCCGCCAGGCTCACATGAATCCGCCCCGAAGACACCGTCGTTCGGGGCGAATCTTATTATTTCACAAATTCACATTCCCAATTTCCATTTATCGTGAGCGGCTGATCTGCTTTCTTTGTGCTAGTCATCTCACTGATTAATAGTTTATAACTTCCTTCCGGAATCTCCTCTAAGGAAAGCTTGATGGTTGCTTTTCCAGCAAC
>JAZUCP010000162.1:0-3578 GCA_045639165.1 Acetatifactor sp.
TTTTTTTGATAGGATATCCATAACAAAATGAATTATTCACAATCCTTTGAAAGAATCAATTTCAATTTACCGCCTGCTGTGATCTCCTCATAGGTAAGATATGGTCTTTCAACCTTCTGATCATTTAAGTATGCTTCCGTGATATACAGATATTCCAGTGGGTCCTTATCACATTCCACAACAAAGTGATCTGCAACCTTACAGCTATGATATTCAGGATTCAGTTTGATCTTAACTTCCTTAAACAACGGTGTGTTCATGTAATATTCCGGCACTGCTGGACAAACCTGTGCAAATCCCAGCGCGGACAATACATACCATCCGGAAAGCTGTCCCACATCTTCATTTCCACAGAATCCAAACGCACCCAGTCTGTATGCTTCCTTCTGTACTCTTCTGGTCCAGTACTGAGTACGATGAGGAAGACCTAACATTGCAAAGTAATGGGTAATATTGTGGCAAGGTTCATTGGAATGATTGTAATCTTCGTTCCAAAGTGCTGAGAATTCTGCATTTGAAAAGAATTTTTCTAACAACTCAATAAATCTTTCCTGTCCGAAGAGCTTACTTAAGCCTTCCACATCAAAAGGAATAAACCATGACTGCTGGAAGATATTACTTTCCACACATCCGGTTTCCACATATTCATGTTCTACGGGAATAAAGCTGCCATCTGCATTTCTTGGTCCCATAAAGCCTGTTTCCGGATTAAAATTGTCTTTATAACGATCCACTCTGCTCTTGAAGAATGCTGCATCTTCTGTCTTGCCCATGCTTTCAGCCACTTTATACATAACAAAGTCTGCCAGCATAAACTCAAGGGTATCACTTAACTCTTTTGCAACAAAAGCATCTTCCATAAATTCTTTTGTCTTTGGTCTTAAAGATTTAAATGGCTTTCCATGCAAGGTATCTGCTGATTTCGCAGACGCAACTGCAATATCATAAGCTTTTTCCAGGTCAAATCCTCGGATTCCCTTCACATATGCATCCGCATAGACGATCTGGCCGGGATCACCAACCATACATCCGGAATCAATACCCATCAGCTCCCAGCGAGGGAAGGAAGCATTGTTCTCAAGGGCAATATTTAAAAGAGAATTGATTTCATCGTTTACAATATCAGGTCTGATCAATGTCAGTAACGGGAATTCGCTTCGATACACATCCCATCCACTGAACATGGTTCTATGTACATAATCTGCCTTTAAAACATTACCATTTGCCGCACGGAATCTGCCATCACAGTCCATGGAGGTTCTGGGGTCAAGGAGTGCGTGATACAAGCAGGTGTAAAACAGTGTCAGGTCTATTTCATCCTCTCCCTTCACATCAATACAGGAGAATGCCTGATTCCATGCCTGTGCTGCTTTTTCCACTGCTTCATCAAACTCTGCATACTCTTCCTTAAAGTTCTTTTTTGCACCCTCTAAGTCGGTATAGGAGATACCGCATTTGATTACGATCTGTTCTCCTTCCTTCGCTTCAAAACGTGCAAACAGTCCTACATCTTCCCCTTCAAAACTGGTCAATCCTTCTGCTTCATACTCTTCATTGCAGAAGAATCTTACATTCGTAAGCGGTTTAGAAAGTTCTAAGGTAAAGTAGAATGTGTATCCAATACCACCGCGACCTCTTCCGAATCCGCCGCCGGCAGGTGTACAACGAACATAACCTTCCATATGCGTATCATCAATAATATCAACATGCTGGAAATCTGCATGTCCTCCGATTCGACGAGAGAAGTTAAAGATCAATCCCGCATCCTTTGCCTCCGGATAAGTAAATCTTAAAAGACCGGTGCGAAGTGTAGCTGTAGCTTCTGCTAAGATATTATATTTCAACAGCTCTACAGAATAATATCCAACCCTTGCAGTCTCCTTCTCATGGGTAAATGGGGACTTCCATCCTTCGCCGCCTTTAACAAAAGGAATCTCCTCGTTACTTCCGCTTCTGAGAGAAGTTTCTCCGATCACGGGCATAATCTGAAGATTACCAAGATCTCCGTACCAGCCAATACCACTCATGTGGTTGAAACTGAAACCTTCAATGGTGTTCTGACAATAGTTATAACCTGTACCATTGTCACCACCGGTAACCGTATCCGGCGACACCTGAACCATACCACCGGGAAGGGATACGCCCGGATAGGTCTTGCCACCACCGTGAATACTGGTCTGTTTCTCATCACCTACAGTTCCGATCATGGGATCGATATACTTTACTTTGTTCATATGTTTTGCTGCTCCTATTTTAAAATATTTATAAACATCTCAAAGCATATCCGGCTCTATCCAGTACGCCTTGCCATTGTTCTTCCGTTAAGGTATCCGGTTTCTGCATTTTCAACAATGCTGCAATTGGAATATCCGGCACATAGACTAAAGCTTCTTTGACTGCATCCTGCATCAGAATGTCCTGTTCCAATGTCTGTGTGACCAGCAATTTATCGGAAAAAGCATGATCATGATCCATCAATGGATAAGGTCTAATGATCTGCCCCGACTTATTATCCACAAAGAAACCATAATTTGCAGTATGCCTGTCCTCATTTCCCAAAATATAATCTGCAACTATCATGGAATAATATTCTTTTTCAAAATGTTGAATCATATATTCATATGGATTGATCTGATTTCGATCACAGCAAACCGCAAAATCTTCCCAGCTTACAATGGAAATATCTTCTGAAGTGATCAATTTAGACTTTACGATTTGTTCTCCGCTCATTACGAATCTTTCAAGATGATTCTCATCTACGTAGTTCTCTATCTCAGCTGGATCTGCGGCGGTATATTGTATATGTTCAATCTGCAGTACATCAAGAATCTGACTGGCCGCAAGCTCTATCTTACCTATTTTATACATATACAAGGAATCACTTTCCCTGATCCAAGCCTTCGCAGAGAGTCCCTGGGTCGTCAATTCCGGTGTGTGAATTCGAGCCTGCACGGGCAAAAGTTGATGTTCTCCGAAAAGGGCTGTTTTTACAAGCAGCTTCTCCGGCGGATTTTTGAACATACTGACATCATCCCAGCTCATATTTTCTTCTGCTTCCTTCATCCAATAACAGTCCGACAATGACGCATAATGATACATTTTAGCTATTGTATAGGGATTATTTTGTGGCAGCCCACAGACCGCAAGCAAGGCCTTCGCGTTTGTCCTTCCAATATTAATATTCCTTGTCTCCAACCAGCCATGCATTACATCATCATAATTCACATCCCGATACCGTAACCCTATGGGCATATGTTCAAAATCATGGATGATACACTGATAATTAATGATCTCCATTATGAGATTATCTTTTTCAAAGAGCTGTAAATGATTCATATCCTATCCTCTCTTTGCTTCTTTCTTACAGAATAACATAAAGCACGTTTCTAAACAACCTCTTAATTAAAAAAACACCGCATCCACTGCGATGTTTTTTAATGGACCAGGCGGGAGTCGAACCCGCGTCCGAAAGCCCATTCCCTGTACTTCTACTATCATAGTTTGTTATTGGGGCTGAACTTGCTTCAGCCTGTTCCTTCCTGTGCCGGGAAACAAACAGCCCGACACATTCAGTAGCT
>JAZUCP010000163.1:0-3388 GCA_045639165.1 Acetatifactor sp.
GCGATTACCAGTGCAAACAATCTTTTGGCGGCTCTTTTGGACAATCATATTCAGCAGGGCAATGAATTAAATATTGATACCAGATCCATTGTTTGGAAACGTTGTCTGGATATGAATGATCGTGTCCTTCGTAATATTGTAGTTGGCCTTGGCAGCAAGATCGATGGTGTGGTAAGAGAAGATCATTTTGTTATTACCGTTGCATCTGAAATCATGGCAGTGCTTTGTTTGGCAAATGATATGGAAGATTTAAAGGCAAGACTTTCTAAGATTGTGGTTGCTTATGACTATGCAGGTATGCCTGTAACAGCAGGTCAGATTAAGGCTGTTGGTGCAATGGCAGCATTGTTAAAGGATGCCATCAAGCCGAACCTGATTCAGACTCTTGAGCATACACCGGCGCTTGTACATGGTGGTCCTTTTGCAAATATTGCACACGGATGTAACTCGATTATTGCTACAAAGGCAGCCCTTAAGATGGCTGATTACTGTATCACAGAAGCTGGTTTCGGTGCGGATTTAGGTGCAGAGAAGTTCTTTGATATTACCTGTCGTATGTCAGGCTTAAAGCCGGATGCGGTTGTATTGGTGGCAACTATCAGAGCATTAAAGTATAACGGTGGCGTTGCAAAGGCTAATTTAAGTGCTGAAAATCTGGATGCACTTGCAAAGGGTATTGCAAACCTTGAAAAACATATTGAAAATATTCATAAATTTGGCGTTCCTGTAGTTGTAACCCTGAATTCATTTGTTACAGATACAGAAGCTGAAATTGCATTCGTACGCAGCTTCTGCGAAGAAAGAGGATGTGAATTTGCTCTTTCAGAAGTATGGGCGAATGGCGGCGATGGTGGTGTAGAACTAGCTAAGAAGGTAATCGAGACCATTGAAACAAAAGAAAGTAACTTCAAAGTATTATATGAAGATGAGATGCCTTTAAAGGAAAAGATCGAAACCATTGCCAAGGAAATCTATGGTGCAGGTACAGTTACCTTTGCTCCGACTGCAGCAAAGCAGCTTGCAAAATTAGAGGAGCTTGGCTTCGGACATATGCCTGTATGTATGGCTAAAAATCAGTATTCCTTCTCAGATGATCCAACCAAGCTGGGAAGACCGGAAGGATTTGATTTTAATATCCGCGAAGTATATGTTTCAGCTGGTGCAGGCTTTGTGGTTGCGCTTTCCGGTGCGATTACAACCATGCCGGGTCTTGGTAAAACACCGGCTGCGTACAGTATTGATGTGAATGAGGATGGTGTAATTACCGGATTATTCTAAGTTTTCTGAAAAGAGTGAGTATTATGACTTATATTATAGACGGTAAAAAAATCAGTGATGAAATCAAGGCTGAAGTCAGACAGAGGACGGATGCCTTGAAAGAAAAATGCATAGAGGTAACGCTGGCGGTGATTCAGGTGGGAAACAACCCTGCCTCCAGTGTTTACGTGCGTAACAAGAAAAAGGCATGTGAAGTAGTAGGTATTCGTTCCTTAAGCTATGAGCTTCCGGAAGAGACTGAGGAGGATGAACTGCTTTCGTTGATCCGGGAATTAAATCAGAGAGAAGATGTCAATGGTATTCTTTTACAGCTCCCACTGCCGGCTCATATGAATGAGGATAAAATGCTTCTTGCAATAGCTCCTGACAAGGATGTAGATGGCTTTCACCCTATGAATGTAGGCGCATTATGTGTGGGAAAGCCGGAGTTTGTATCCTGTACCCCAGCCGGAATCATTGAATTATTAAAGCGTTCCGGTATTGAGATTGCGGGTAAGGAATGTGTGGTTGTGGGCAGAAGTAATATCGTAGGAAAGCCAATGGCACTTTTGCTTCTGGCAGAAAATGGTACCGTTACGGTGGCTCACAGCAAATCCAAGAATTTAAAGGAAATTACTGCCAGAGCGGATATTTTGATCGCAGCGGTAGGCAGGCCTAAGATGATCACTGCAGAATATGTGAAAGAAGGTGCAGTGGTGATCGATGTTGGGATTAACCGGACCCCGGAGAATAAGCTCTGCGGAGATGTGGACTTTGAATCGGTTGCTCCAAAGTGCAGTGCCATTACGCCGGTACCGGGTGGTGTAGGTCCTATGACCATAGCCATGCTTATGAAAAATTGTGTGGAAACCGTTTCTCATATGTAAGGATGTATCATATATAAGTAAGGATGATCATATGAAATGTCAACAATGTGGAGTGGAGATTGAAGAAGGTAAGATGTATTGTTCTTCCTGCGGGCAAGAGGTACAGATTGTGCCGGATTTTGAACCGGAAGTGGAAAATACTATCAATCAGGCCATGGATCACATATTAAAGGATATTTTTCGAAAAGATAATTTGGCCAAACGTTTGCCTCGTCAGTCGAAAGTCAAAACAGTGAAAAAAAAGGTTCGCAAAAAACATTTTTTCAGATGGATGATCTTGTTGATCGTACTCAGCTATGCTGTTTTGCTTTTGGTTTGGGGATATATGAATAATGCAGTGGATTATCAGATTCGACGGGCCGATTATTACATGAAACAGCAAAATTATCCGGAAGCTGTAAAACATTTTGAAAAGGCAGAAACCATTGATCCAGCAAGGATTGAGATTGCGCTCTACCTTGCAGAATGTTATGACGCTATGGATAAAATGGCCGGATATGAAGCAAGTCTGACCAAGGTGATTCAAAGTGAATATGCTTCCGAAGAGTATCTAAGGGCAGCATATACCAGATTGGCTAATTTATATTTAGAAAATCAAGAATATCAAAAGATTGCGAAGCTTTTAAAGAACTGTAAGGATGTACAGGTCATTGAGCAGTTTGGAAAATATCGGGCACAGTTGCCGAAATTCAGTCATGATACCGGAGAATATAATGATATCATACCCTTAAAGATACAAGGGGGAGAAAAGGGCACTGTTTATTATACCATGGATGGAACAGAGCCCACCGTGGAAAGTAAGGTTTACAATTCACCAATTTTTTTGGAGAAAGGTGAATATGTAATAAAAGCAATATACGTGAATGAATTTGGAGTATCCAGTGAGGTGATTACCGCTAAGTTTACCATCAAATTCAAGGCGTACAAATAAATTGAGAGTGAAAAGAGGAGAGTTATGTACAAAATTGTTAAAGCCAAAGAACTTGCCACCAATATTTATTTGATGGATGTTGAAGCCCCAAGAGTGGCACATTCCTGCCAGCCGGGACAGTTTGTAATTGTCAGAATGGATGAAGAAGGAGAAAGAATCCCTTTGACAATCTGTGATTATGACAGAGAGAAGAATACCGTAACTATCGTATTTCAGGCGGTAGGTGCAGGTACAGAGATGATGTCTCATTTGAAAGAAGGAGATGCATTCCATGACTTTGTAGGACCTTTGGGATGTGCTTCCGAGCTTGTAT
>JAZUCP010000164.1:0-1682 GCA_045639165.1 Acetatifactor sp.
TCTCCCGGAATGGCGATCATATCCAATCCCACAGAGCATACACAAGTCATAGCTTCCAGTTTTTCCAAAGATAAGGCACCTGCTGTTACCGCATCGATCATGCCCTGATCCTCACTGACAGGGATAAAAGCACCGCTTAAACCTCCTACATAGGAAGAAGCCATTACACCGCCCTTTTTCACCTGATCATTTAAAAGTGCAAGTGCTGCTGTGGTTCCCGGTGCGCCCGCATATTCCAGACCAATCTCACATAAAATATCTGCAACACTGTCCCCTACTGCCGGAGTGGGTGCCAAAGATAAGTCGATGATACCAAAGGGAACGCCCAGTCTTCTGGAGGCTTCCTGTGCAACCAACTGGCCTACACGAGTTACCTTAAAAGCAGTTTTCTTTATGGTTTCACAAAGAACTTCAAAGTTCTCGCCTCTTACCTTTTCCAATGCAGTCTTTACTACGCCCGGTCCGCTTACACCTACATTAATGATCTTATCCGCCTCAGTTACACCATGGAAAGCGCCCGCCATGAATGGATTGTCATCCGGTGCATTACAGAATACGACCAGCTTTGCACAACCCAGTGAATCCACTTCCTTAGTATATTCTGCGGTTTCCTTGATCATTTCACCCATAAGCTTTACTGCATCCATATTGATACCTGTCTTGGTGGAACCCAGATTTACAGAGCTACATACTCGCTCTGTATTGGAAAGCGCCAGAGGAATGGAACGGATCAACAATTCATCTGCCGGTGTCATACCTTTTGAAACCAATGCAGAGTATCCGCCGATAAAGTTTACACCTACCTCATGGGCTACCTTATCCAGGGTCTTTGCAATACTTGCAAAGTCTTCCACCGTCTTACAAGCCGCACCGCCCACCAAGGCAATGGGGGTAACGGAAATACGTTTATTCACAATGGGAATACCGTATTCTTTGGAGATTTCCTCTCCTGTCTGCACCAAATCCTTGGCTGCATTATAAATCTTATTATAAATCTTTTCATTCAGAATCTTAAGATCGGAATCGATACAATCCATCAGACTGATACCCATGGTTATGGTTCTGACGTCAAGATTCTCCTTTTCGATCATTTCATTTGTTTCTGCAACTTCATATCTGCTTATCATAATACTGCCCTCTCAAGTCACTTATCTTTTCGGATACACCTCTTAAATTCTGTGCATTTTGTCAAAAATCTCTTCCTTCTGGCATTTGATCACAACACCGATCTCCACACCAAGAGCTGCCAACTCATCTGCCATATCACCATGATGCTTTGTCATATTTGAGGTATCTACGATCATCATCATATTGAAATATCCGGAAAGAATGGTCTGAGAAATATCCAGGATATTGATCTGATTCTCTGCAAGATATGTACATACCTTTGCAATAATTCCTACAGTGTCTTTGCCTACTACAGTGATAATAGTTTTCTTCATGTTAATCTCCTCCAATTATGCGATATGAATGACAGGTGAAACTTCCTGTCTCTTTGCCACCTGTATATTAAAATCATTGGCATTATAAGGGTTATCCCCCATTGTAATCTCCATGCGAACTGCCTCATAAGCCAATTCAGGAAGATTGTTTTCCTTACTTAAATGTCCCAGCAAAACGGCTTTCATATTGTCATGCAGAATTCTGCTCAAAAGCTTTCCTGCATTCTCATTGGATAAATG
>JAZUCP010000165.1:0-3583 GCA_045639165.1 Acetatifactor sp.
TCAGTCATTATAAAGGTGTGGCAAATGCTCAGGATCTGTATGATACCATGCATATCGGACGTTGTGCATTGGATCCTACTGTCATGCAGTCTAAAAAGTATAAGATCAAACCCGCTAAGCAGGTGAAAAATGTCGCAGTTGTAGGCGGTGGTATCGGTGGTATGGAAGCAGCGATTGTATGTGCGAAACGCGGCCACAATGTAACCTTGTATGAAAAGACCGATAAATTGGGTGGTATTTTTATTGCGGCAGCAGCACCATCCTTCAAGGAAAAGGATCGTACCTTGATCGCATGGTATGAGCGTGAGCTTACCAGATATCCCATTACTGTAAAACTCAATACGGAAGTAAAGGATATTGCTTCCTTACATGCGGATGAAGTGATCATTGCAACCGGCTCCGTAGCCAAGAAGATTCCTGTAAAGGGTGCAGAATATGCGATGGATGCTACCGAGTATCTGCTGGGAGAGAAGACGGTAGGCGAAAATGTTACCATTATCGGTGGCGGTCTGACAGGATGCGAAATTGCCTATGATCTGTATCTCCAGGGCAAGAAGCCTACCATTGTGGAAATGAAAGATGATCTCATCGCAGTGAAGGGTGTATGTCTGGCCAACAGTAGTTATTTACGAGATTTCTTCAATGCCAATAAGGTTCCTGTATATCTGGAAACCAAGCTGGATGAAGTCTTTGAAGATGGTGTGAAGGTAACCGGCAAGGATGGAAACAGCTTTAAAATTGATGCAGATAGTGTGATTCTTTCCGTAGGATACAATCCGGCACCACTTGTACCTAAGGCGAAAAATGTACATATCGTGGGTGATGCTTCCAAGATTGGTAATCTTCGTACCGTTATCTGGCAGGCATGGGATGTAGCAATGAAACTTTAGGAAGTCTTCTAGGCCTGGTAAAGACACAGGCAAGAAAGGAATATTATGATACTGACAGAGAAGCAACAGGAAATATTAAATGGTTCCCAGGGAGAAACCATGGCAAAGGTGATGAAGACTCTTGTAATGTATGGGGAAGCTTTTGGGGCAGAGAAAATGGTGCCGGTAACCTCTAAGTATAATCATCTTGTAACAAGCTTTGGATTAAAAGCGCTGGGTCCGGTATATGATTTGATGAATCAGTTGATCGAAGCAGGGGCTGTTTCAGGACAGAAGTTTTCGGTAGATCCACGTCCCCTGGATCCCAATGTACCCAAGAACTTTTTGCAGGATTTTATTTTTAAGAATTTTATGTACAGCAAGCAGGACTTCTATGAAGGACAGTTACAGCAGTTAGGTCTGATGGAAAAGGATGCCTTTACCTGTGCCTGCTATATGGACGAAGTGGGAAATAAGCCACAGAAGGGTGAGGTATTAAGCTGGGCAGAGTCTTCCGCAGTGGTATATGCCAATTCTGTGCTGGGTGCACGCTGCAACCGTAATTCCGGAATTATGGATTTGATGGGATCCATCATCGGATATGTACCCTATTTTGGTCTGTTGACCGATGAAGGTAGAAAAGCAAGCTGGATCATTAAGATTGAAACTACCAAGAAACCTGAGGCACAGCTTTTAGGTTCTGCCATCGGTATGAAGGTAATGGAAGATGTTCCTTACATCGTTGGATTGGATAAATGGCTGGGAACAGAATTGACAGATGAGGTTTGTACCTATCTGAAGGATTTTGGCGCTGCAACGGCTTCCAATGGTGCAGTGGGTCTTTATCATGTGGCAAATCTGACACCGGAAGCGAAGGATGAAGGAGAAGCCCTGATCAAGGAAGGTGCCAAAGTTTATGTGATCGATGATGCAGAATTACAGAGAGTTTATGATAATTATCCGGTGATCTGGAAGGATCCGGCGGCAAAGCCTAAGCTTTGCTTTATGGGATGCCCTCATATGAGCCTTCAGCAGTTAAAGGATTGGACCGATAAGGTGGAAAAAGGCTTACAGGAGGCAGGCAACAGCAAGGTAGTGATCCCTACTGTATTTACAGCAGCTCCGGCCGTATTGAAGGAATTCGAAAAGACCGAATATGCAGCCAGATTAAAGGCAACCGGTGTGATCACCTCCTATATCTGTCCATTAATGTATATGAATAATCCTCTTTGTACCAAGATGCCGGTAATTACATCTTCCAATAAATTGCGTACTTATACAACCGCACGTTATTATACCGATGATGAGATTCTGGTGCAGATTACGAAAGGAGGAAAATAAGCATGAAAGAGTTTAAAGGACGTATCGTTACACCCGGTACCGCAAAAGCAGAAGCAGTAGTAACCCATGCAGGATTTAATACCCTGGCATCCTTGCAGAAGGCACTTCAGTTTGGGGATAAGACTGCAAAGTGTAATGACCAGTATAATCCCGCATTGTTCGGCAAGCCAACTGCAGCCAAGGCACTTTGTCTGCCCCAGACCATTGGCTCCACAACCGGCGGTATGGTATTGTACTGTGCATGTGCCATGAAGCGTCAGCCTGCATGTATGCTGTTTTCCAACCATATTGACTCTCTGGCGGCAGCAGGAGCGATTCTGGCGGATGTGTGGATTGATGATATTACCATGCCGGTAATCGACTGCCTTGGAGAAGAATTTCTGGAATATGTGAAGGATGGTATGATGATCACCGTCAAGGAAGACGGTACCGTAATTGTAGAATAGTACATCGGGAAAAGGTTATGATCAAAAAAGAAAATAATTATTTTATATTGCAAACCAAAAATACAAGCTATTGCTTTCGGGTGATGGAAACCGGGCATTTGGAGCATTTGTATTATGGAAGAAGACTTCGGTTGAAGGGAGAACTGGGACTGGAGTGCCTTGTGGAAAAGCAGGCATTTGCACCCGGTAATACCAATGCATATGATAGCGCACATCCTGCCATTGCCCTGGAGGATGTGCGGCTGGAAATATCCGCCTACGGGAAAGGGGATATCAGAGAGCCCTTTATAGAGGTGGTCCATGGGGATGGAAGCTATACTTCAGACTTTTTGTTTGAACAGTCCCTGATTTATCGGGGCAAAAAGGATTTTTCCACCCTTCCGGGTTCTTACGGAACCTTGGAGGAAGTGGATACTCTGTGTATCATTTTAAAGGATAAGCAGTACGACCTGACCCTGGAACTGTACTATTATGTGTATGAAGATTGTGATGTGATTGCAAGAAGCGCAAGATTTATCAACAGCAGCCGGGATACGGTTCAGCTAAAGAGACTTTTTAGTATGCAATTAGATCTGGATACGCCGGATTATGTGATGACTACCTTTAATGGTGCCTGGGCAAGGGAGATGAAACGAAGTGATATACCCATTGCAGTAGGGAAGCATGTGAATGCCACTTATGCAGGAGTTTCTTCCAATAGAGCCAATCCCTTTATTATGATCAGCAGGCCGGAGACAACGGAGGACTTTGGTGATTGCTTTGGGGTCAACCTGATCTACAGCGGTAATCATTACGAAGCAGCAGAAGTAAACAGCTATGGAAAGACCAGAATCGTATCCGGAATCAATCCACAATCCTTCTCCTTTGTCATTGGTCCGGGAGAAAAATTTGAGGCACCGGAAGCGGTGATGTCTTATTCTCACGAAG
>JAZUCP010000166.1:0-2970 GCA_045639165.1 Acetatifactor sp.
TCCCTATCGTTGTAGAGGCATTTAGTGCTGTTGATTACAAGCTGATGATCATTGCAATCTCTGCATGTATGGCAGGTGCTGTATGCGGTGACCATTGCTCACCGATTTCAGATACTACGATTATGGCTTCTGCAGGTGCTCGATGCGAACATGTAAGCCATGTGTCCACACAGCTTCCTTATGCGATCTTTGTGGCAGTGATCTCTTTCATTGTATACATACTGGCCGGTTTTGTAAGATCTGCATGGATCTGTCTGCCTTTTGGTATGATACTTACTTTAGTGGCATTGATTTTGATCAAGAAGATTACGCAGAGAAGCTCTGCTTGAATGAAAAGGTCAGAGTAGTAGTGAGACTTGCATGAAGTGGATATGTATTGAATGGCTGGCGTTTGTCAGCCATTTTTTTCGTGTGCCGGGCATGGCACAGTTCTTGCTGGTGAAAGTCCAGCCATGGATAACTTACCGTTCATGTAGTGAAGCGCAAGCCGAAGCCGGTAACGGTGGGGTGAAAGAAGCGTGTAGCAAAGTCATGAGCCTACGGACAGAAACCTGATATGAGGCTAAATGGTAGACAAGGGTGCGTAACAATCCGAAGTCTGTGGTAAGCGTAAAACCAAGAGAGTAAATCAGGAGGTTGTGTGACGAAAGAACTGTGAATTACCCCGGGAGCCCCAGTCAGCGTGCCAGAGGAAAGGAGGGACACAGCGGTTGATGCTGCAACTGCAATCTTACGCACGTGCGATATAAAGCTTATGGCTGGGAGTCAGCTGAGACCGTATGACAGCATCGAGAGAACATCACCAGTTCTCAAAGGGTCTAATGTTAATTGTATTGCAAATCACTAAGAGCAAGGTCGGAATATTCTGCACTACACCTTGAAGCAGTCCAACAATCGCAAACGTATTTCGAGGAGGCTGTACAGAGGAAGAAGTTTTCCGACATCTTTACAAAGAGAGGAGAAGCAACAGATGAGTCTTGTAGATAAGATTTTAAGTGAAGAAAATATCAAGGAATCCATAAAAGCTGTAATGAGCAACAAAGGAGCACCCGGCATAGATAGGATGACAGTAAAAGAATTAATGGAATACTTTGATAAATATGGTGAGGATATCAAGTTGCAAATACGGAACAAACAGTATAAACCACAGCCAGTCAGGCGTGTGTATATACCAAAGCCAAATTCAGAGAAAATGCGTCCTTTAGGTATACCCACAGTGGTAGACCGCGTGGTACAGGAGATGGTGTCCAGAGTATTAATGGAAGAGTATGAACCATACTTTAGTGACCACAGCTACGGATTCAGACCGAACAGAGACTGTCATCAGGCAATCAAAGAATCGTTAAGGTATCTGAATGAGGGGCGGACATGGGTAATAGACTTTGATATTGAGAAATATTTCGACACGGTAAATCATGACAAACTGATTTCTATACTGAGAGAGCGAATGAATGATGCAGTGGTATTACATCTGATACGTTCATTCTTAAAAGCGGGAGTAATGGACGATGGTCTGGTAAGTCCGACAGACCAGGGCGTACCGCAAGGTGGACCATTATCTTGCGTGCTCTCAAACGTATACTTGGATAAGCTGGACAAGGAACTGGAGGCGAGAGGGCTCTGCTACGTCAGGTATGCAGACGACTTCTGTATTTATGCAGGAAGCGAAAAGTCGGCAAATCGGGTAATGAATTCGGTGAGTAGTTGGGTGGAACGGAAACTGTTCCTTAAGGTCAATGCAACCAAAACAAACATTACCCCACCAAGTAAGAGTGAATTCTTAGGGTTTGGATTTTGGAATGACAAGGGTACATGGAAGTGTAAACCTTTGGCAAGCAGAAAGCAAAGGCTTCGGGATAAACTAAGAGAAGTCACATGCAGACGCAAAGCGGTAGCAGTACCGCTATCAGTTACAGTTACCAAAGTGAACCAGATACTGCGAGGCTGGATAAATTACTATGGAATCGGAAGTATGAGAGGATTCATGAAAGAAATCGGGGCATGGATAAGGCATAGGATAAGGGTCGTCATCGTGAAACAATGGAAGACGCCCAAAACCATTGCAAAAGGGCTGAAATGGTATTGCCAGACATTTGGCTTTACCTTTGACGAAGAAGCTATTTATAAAGTAGCAAATTCAAGAAAGGGTCTTTATGCACAATGCAATGGAGACGTTATTAATTATATCCTAAGCCCACAAGTGCTAGGTACAAAGCTAAAACGCAAGGGGAAAGCCACGGTATATCCCGGGCTGGTAGACCCACTTGCGTACTATCTCAATAAAATCTGAAATAAATTTACAATTAATGTAGCGCCGGATACGCGAACCGTACGTCCGGTGCAATGGGAGGGGCGGGGCTTAACCTCCCTCTACCCTATTTATGATAATACCATTGATAATACCATGAATAATACCATGATAATA
Organism: Acetatifactor sp.; assembly: GCA_045639165.1. Taxonomy (GTDB): domain Bacteria; phylum Bacillota; class Clostridia; order Lachnospirales; family Lachnospiraceae; genus Acetatifactor. The sequence continues at coordinate 2,426 of JAZUCP010000166.1, forward strand.
CCAGGAGGTTTTGACCATGGCTAAAAAACGTAGAGGGTGCTATTCCGGAATTGGCGGACAGGCCGTATTGGAAGGTATCATGATGAAAAATAAAGAAAACTATGCAGTAGCAGTCCGCAAGCCGGACGGTGAGATCGCAGTGGAGCTTGAGAACTTTCAAGGTGTGTTGCATGGCAATAAGATAAAAGAAATTCCGTTTATAAGGGGAATCTTTAATTTCATAGATTCTCTGATGTTGGGAACCAAGGCGCTGAATTTCTCGGCATCTTTTTATGAAGAAGAAGTAAATGATGAGCCCCAAAAGCCCGGTAAAATGTCAAAGGAAACTGCTGAGAAATTGATGAGCGTATTTGTAACAGTGTTCGCTTTACTTTTAGCAATTGGTATTTTTATTGTATTGCCTTATTTTATTTCTTCGCTATTGGATGATTTTATTCGAAATCGTTCTTTGCTATTGATTTTGGAAGGTGTGCTGCGCATTTTGATTTTTATCATATATGTGTCCGGTATCAGTATGATGAAAGATAAGTCGGATCGTAGCCATG
>JAZUCP010000167.1:0-8419 GCA_045639165.1 Acetatifactor sp.
TCGGTATCGTAGGTATAGCCTGTGTAACACCAGATGGTCTTTTCCGGATAAGCTTCTCTTACTCTTTTTACAAAAGGAAGTAATGCTCTTTGGTTCACCGGTTCAAAGGGTTCGCCGCCCAGGAGGGTCAGTCCGGAGATATATCCCGGCTTTAAGTCCTCTAAAAGCTTGTCTTCTACCTCCATCGTAAAGGGCTTTCCATAGTTAAAATCCCAGGTTTCCTGATTGAAGCATCCTTTACAGTGATGGGTACAGCCTGAAACAAACAGTGTAACCCTTACACCTTCGCCATTGGCGATATCATAGTTTTTGATTTCCCCGTATTTCATCTTACAGATGTAACACCCTTTCTTTGATTTCCTGTGTTCTACCCTGATTCCAGAACTGTGTTCCGATATAACCACAAGTTCTGCGGGCAACATTTAAGGTATCCTGGTTGCGGTTTTTACAATGAGGGCATTCCCAGATCAGCTTGCCGTCTTCTTCCACGATCTGGATCTCGCCGTCATAACCACACTGCTGGCAATAATCGCTCTTGGTATTTAATTCCGCATACATAATATTATCATAGATGAACTGGATCAAGCTGATAACTGCAGGAATATTATTCTGCATATCCGGAACTTCTACATAGCTGATGGCACCACCGGTTGAAAGTGACTGGAATTCGGACTCAAATTTCAGCTTACTGAATGCATCGATCTGCTCGGTAACATTTACATGATAGCTGTTGGTGATGTATCCCTTGTCGGTAACACCTTCCACGATGCCGAATCTCTGCTGCAGACATTTTGCAAACTTGTAAGTGGTACTTTCAATCGGAGAACCGTAAATACCGAATCCTAATGTGGTTTCTTCTTTCCACTTGTCACATACATCGTTCATATGCTTCATAACATCCAGTGCAAATGGCTTCGCAGTAGGATCTGTATGTGATTTTCCAGTCATGTATCTTACACATTCACAGAGGCCTGCATAGCCCAGTGAAATAGTGGAATAACCATTGAATAATAATTTGTCGATAGGCTCACCCTTCTTCAAACGAGCCAGTGCACCATGCTGCCAAAGGATGGGTGCTGCATCGGATAAGGTACCTTTCAAACGATTGTGGCGAAGCATCAATGCTCTGTAGCAAAGCTCCAGTCTTTCATCGAAAATCTTCCAGAACTTAGCCATATCTCCACCTGAGGAAAGTGCTACGTCTACCAGGTTAATAGTTACAACGCCCTGGTTGAATCTGCCGTAGAACTTATAATTGCCTTCTGCATCCTGCCATGGAGAAAGTGCACTTCTGCATCCCATTACAGGGAAGCAATTGCCTTCCTTTAACTGCTTCATGATCTTTTCTGAGATATAGTCGGGAACCATTCTCTTTGCAGTACATTTTGCAGCCAACTCTGTAAGGTAGAAGTATTCCGTACCTTCTTTTACATTATCCTCTTCCAATACATAGATCAGCTTCGGGAATGCAGGTGTGATCCAGATGCCGCTTTCATTCTTAACACCCTGGATACGCTGCTTTAACATCTCTTCAATGATCAGTGCCAGGTCCTTCTTCTCCTGCTCGTTCTTAGCTTCATTTAAATACATGAATACGGTAAGGAACGGAGCCTGTCCATTGGTGGTCATCAAGGTGATCACCTGATACTGAATAGTCTGAACACCCTTCTGGATCTCTTTTTTCAGTCTCTTTTCAACAATGCTGTTCACCACTTCTTCCACAGGTTCCTGTCCAAGAAGCTCTAAATCCTCCAGCACTTCCTTTTTAATCTTCTCTCTGGATACCTGTACAAAAGGTGCCAGATGGGTTAAACTGATACTCTGTCCGCCGTACTGGTTACTTGCAACCTGTGCAATGATCTGGGTTGCAATATTGCAGGCAGTTGAGAAGCTGTGTGGCTTATCAATATATGTTTCACTGATCACAGTGCCGTTCTGGAGCATGTCCTCTAAATTAACCAAATCACAGTTGTGCATATGCTGCGCAAAGTAATCTGAATCATGGAAATGAATCAGGCCCTCTTTGTCAGCCTTTACGATATCTTCCGGCAAAAGCAGACGTCTGGTAAGGTCCTTGCTTACTTCACCGGCCATATAGTCACGCTGTACACTGTTGATAATAGGGTCCTTATTGGAGTTCTCCTGCATAACTTCTTCGTTGTTACATTCGATCAGGGAAAGGATTCTATCATCGGTGGTATTGCTCTTTCTCACAAGGAATCTGGTATAACGATACTTCACGTAACATCTCGCCACGTTAAATGCTCCCTGTGCCATAATCTGGTTTTCTACCATATCCTGCATTTCTTCTACGGAAATCGCACGATTCATCTTGGCACATTTAAAATTAATATACTCCGCGATCTCTTCAATCTGAGCCTGTGTAAGCTCCTCTCTGATCGCCGCCTTGTTTGCTTTTGAAATTGCATTTATGATCTTACTTAAATCAAAATCTACTTCTGATCCATTTCTCTTAATTACCTTCATATTACCTTCTCCCCTTTTTATTGTGTGTGCAAGATTAATTGTAGCACTAAATGTTGTGGTTGTATAGTACTAATTTTAAAAAATACACAAGATATTGTTGTACATTCTATTAGTAAACTAAATCCTTGTTTTTTATGCATTTATGGGGGATTTTTCTAGAAAAATACTCCCCGGAATCAGAATCTTTTCGTCATCGGGGGAGTATATTGTATCTATATATTGTGTCTATATCTTGCGTCAGCTGAATTAATTCTTCTTATCTTCCGGCTTCTTCGCTCCCAGCTTTGCCATGATCCATACAAAGAACATGATAACAACCAAAGCTACGAAAATACCGAGCATGCCCTTCCACATGATTTCCAACGCCTGCATAATTACTTCGTTCATATCAAACCTACCCTTCTTCTCATCTTATAAGAACTGAGATACCAGACTGATTACCAGACCGCCTGCTACTACAGATGCGATCTGTCCTGCTACGTTAGATCCAGCCGCATGCATGATCAGAATATTGCTGGGATCATCCTGTAAAGCAAGCTTCTGAACAACACGGGAAGACATAGGGAATGCGGAAATACCGCAGCCACCGATCATCGGATTGATCTTATTCTTGCGGAACAGGTTCAAGAACTTTGCAAACAAGCATCCGCCGATGGTATCCATTACAAATGCAAAGAGACCGATTCCCATGATCATCAGGGTTTCCCAGGAAACGAAATCTTCTGCCTTCATACTGAAAGAAATGGTAATACCAAGTAATAAAGTGATCAGATTAGCCAGCTGATTCTGTGCTGTTTCAGACATGGTTCCCAGCACACCACATTCGCGGATCAGGTTACCGAACATTAAGAAACCAACCAGTGCAACTGACTGAGGAGCAACCAGACCAACAATAATGGTTACTGCAATGGGGAAAATAATTCTCATTGTCTTGGATACAGATTCCGGTCTGTATGCCATATGTATCTGTCTTTCCTTCTTGGTTGTAACAAGCTTGATTGCGAAAGGCTGTACGATAGGTACCAGTGCCATGTAAGAATAAGCTGCTACTGCGATAGCTCCTACATATTTTGACTTTAATACCTGTGAAACCAGGATCGCTGTAGGACCGTCCGCTGCACCGATGATACCAATAGAAGCTGCATCTTTAATATCGAAGCCTAACAAAGCTGCCAACAGAATTGCTGCAAAAATACCAAACTGTGCTGCCGCACCAAACAGGAACATACTTGGATTGGATAACAAAGGACCAAAGTCAATCATTGCACCAATACCGATAAATAACAAGATCGGCATAGCTTCTGAAGCTTCAATACCTACATTAAACAACCATTGAATAATACCATGTGCTTCAATACCGCCCACTGTCTGATTTAATACACCTGACAAAGGCAGATTCACAAGAATTGCTCCAAATCCCATAGGGAGCAATAATGATGGTTCGTATTCCTTTTTGATTGCCAGCCAAATCAGAATAACACCAACCACAAACATTACCAGGGCTTTCCAGCCGCCGCCGCTAAAGTCGCATAAGGCTCTCACGCCCTCCAATAAATAATCCATACCTTTTCCTCCTTCGGATTAACTTGTGTTTAAGTTATTTGCAGTAATTTTATCATATCCTGATTCAATATGCCATAAAAAAAAGCATTATTCAAGCTACTTTTTGACTAAGATTTGGATAGTGGTGAAAACTATATATTACACTGTTTTAACGTGCACTTTTACGCACGTTAAGAACCGGCTAAGGTTCCTCTATTTCTATAGATTTTTTTCGGATTTTCTGCTAAAATATTTACCATTGTGCAAGTGTTAAATATACATTACGAAAGGAGAATGCACTTTGAAACATTATTGTGAAGATATTCAAATGGTTCTTACGGAAACCAAAAGTTCTGCAAACGGACTTTCTGCCCAGGAAGCGGCAGCTCGTCTGGAAACAAATGGCAAAAACAAGCTTGCTGAGGCAAAGAAGGATTCTCTGCTGAAAAGATTTGTAAATCAGCTCATGGATCCGATGATCATTATCCTTCTGGCTGCGGCAGCAATCAGTGGTGTTCTGGCTGTGGTAGAGGGAGAAAGCTTTACCGATGTGATCATCATCCTTGCAGTAGTAATCATCAATGCAGTTCTTGGTGTGTACCAGGAAAGCAAGGCAGAAAAAGCCATTGAGGCACTTCAGGAAATGTCCGCTGCCACCTCCAAGGTACTTCGGGATGGCAAGATCACTGTTGTTCACAGCGAAGATCTGGTGGTAGGTGATGTGGTATTATTAGAAGCAGGTGATGCAGTGCCTGCGGACGGCCGACTGATCGAAAACGCCAGCCTTAAGATTGAAGAAGCTGCACTGACCGGTGAATCCGTTCCTGTTACCAAATTCATTGATATCATCAATCTGGAGGACAGTTCTAAGGACGTACCTTTGGGAGATCGTAAAAATATGGTATATATGGGCTCCACCGTTGTATATGGACGTGGTGCCGCAGTAATCACAGCAACCGGTATGGATACAGAAATGGGTAAGATCGCAGATGCTTTGGCCAATGCATCAGAAGGCCAGACTCCATTACAGATCAAGTTAAGTCAGCTTTCCAAGATCCTGACCTGGCTGGTACTGGGTATCTGTGTGATCATCTTCGCAGTACAGATTCTGCGGGCCGGTGAATTTGGCTTTGAAGTTCTGCTCAATTCCTTTATGGTAGCTGTTTCCCTGGCTGTTGCAGCCATTCCGGAAGGTCTGGCAGCCGTTGTAACCGTGGTACTTTCCATCGGCGTTACCAATATGTCCAAGCGAAATGCAATCATCCGTCGTCTGACCGCAGTGGAAACCTTAGGATGTGCACAGATCATCTGTTCTGACAAAACAGGTACCCTGACTCAGAACAAAATGACCGTAGTGGATTTCTTTGGTGAAGATGAAAAATATCTTGCTCAGGCAATGGCTCTTTGCTGCGATGCAGAACTTTCAGAGGACGGTTCTGTTAATGGTGAGCCGACTGAAGCCGCCCTGGTTGTATGGGCTAACAAATTGGGCCTTCCCAAATATGATTTAAAGAACGCGTATCCGAGAAGCGGTGAAGCACCTTTCGACTCCGGACGAAAACTGATGTCCACCGTACATCCTGCAGATGGCAAGTACATTCAGTTCACCAAAGGTGCTCCTGACGTGATCCTGGACCGTTGTGTTACTTATTTAAAAGATGGACAACCTGTTCCAATGACCGAGGAATACCGCAATCAGATCCTTGCAGGCAATAAAGCCATGGCTGATAAAGCCCTTCGTGTTCTGGCATGTGCACAGCGTATGTACGATACTGAACCGGCCTCTTATGAAGCAGATGACCTTGAGCAAGAGCTTTGCTTTGTAGGCTTAAGTGGTATGATCGACCCGGTTCGTCCGGAAGTAAAGGATGCCATCGCACAGTGTAAGAGCGCAGGTATCACTGCCATTATGATCACCGGCGACCACATTGACACCGCCATTGCTATTGCAAAAGAGCTGGGAATTCTGACCGAAGGCAAAAAAGCCATTACAGGCTCCATGCTGAATGAAATGAGTGATGAAGCTTTTGAAAAAGAATTTAAGAATATCGGCGTATATGCACGAGTGCAACCGGAACACAAGACCCGTATTGTAAATACCTGGAGAAACGCAGGCTATGTAACCGCCATGACCGGTGACGGAGTAAATGATGCTCCATCCATTAAGTCTGCAGATATCGGTGTAGGTATGGGTATTACCGGTACTGACGTAACCAAGAATGTTGCTGATATGGTGCTTACAGACGATAACTTCGCTACTATAGTAGGTGCCGTAGAGGAAGGACGTCGTATCTATGACAATATCCGTAAGGCAATCCAGTTCCTCCTTGGCTCCAACATGAGTGAAGTGATCAGTATCTTCGTGGCAACCCTGATGGGCTTTACCATTTTAAAGCCGGTTCATCTGTTGTGGATCAACCTGGTAACCGACTGTTTCCCTGCTCTGGCATTAGGTATGGAAGAAGCAGAGCCGGATATTATGGAACGAAAACCTCGTGATGCAAAAGCAGGTATCTTCTCCGGTGGTATGGGCGTAGATATTGGATATCAAGGTCTTATGGTATCCGCACTGGTATTGGTTTCCTACTTCCTTGGTCACTTTATGGAAACCGGAAACTGGAGTATTGAAACCAGCGCTGATGGTATGACCATGGCCTTCCTGACCATGTCCATGGCTGAGATCTTCCACAGCTTTAATATGCGTTCCCAGAGAGGCAGTATCTTCCGTCTTCCCAAGCAGAATAAAATCCTGCTTTGGGCTGCAGTAGCTACCCTGATCGCTACCACTTTAGTATGTGAGGTTCCTTTCCTTGCTGCTGCCTTCGGCTTTAGTGCCGTAAGTCTGGCAGAATACCTTGTAGCAATCGGCCTGGGCGTTTTGGTAATTCCGATTGTAGAGATTGTGAAGTTAATCCAGAGAAAAATAGCAAAATAATTTTAGTCTTTTTCCCATACACAGAAAAAAACCACAAAAATGCAATCATTTTTGTGGTTTTTTTTGTTTCCTGACTGCCCTGCGTCAGGTTTATTTCTATTTTTTCTTCAAAGAAGATTTTGATGTAGTGATATGGGCACATGGAGATATAAAATTACTGCTAGACCCAATATGAAGCAGAAATCGCCATATTTTAAGCATTCATGGGCACGTGCAAGCCAAATTATGATGCCAGACCCGTAATAATGATAATTGCAGGGTCTGGCCAGGAAATTCTCCCATCCAGTACCCACGACAAATTAAAACGTCCTTAATAGGGGGACACTTTATTATAAATTGAATCTCCCCAAACATAAAATTGCTAAACCACTACTCCTCCGGAAACTCCTTCCGTAAGAATGCCAGTATAATCGGAATGCTCAAAAGTCCTGTTGCCACATCCGCTATGGGCTGGGAGATGCGGATGCCGTCCAATCCCCAGAAATGGGTGGTGATCAGCAGGGTTGGCATAAACATCAGCCCTGAGCGAAGCATGGACAGGAAGGAGGACATGCCCGGCTTACGGATGCTCTGGTAAAGCATATTCACGGGGACGGACAATGCCAGGAACAAAACACCCACACAGGCATAGCGAAGGGCCGGTGTGCCGATTTCAATTACCAGCGGGCTCTTCTGGAACAGATACACAATTTTTTCCGCAAAGATAAATCCGGGCAAGGCCAGACAAAGAATCAGGCCCGCACCCACGCTCATGGTTACCAATAATCCCTGTTTTACTCGTTTGTATTTCTTGGCCTGATAATTAAAGGCTGCCACAGGCTGGAAGCCCTGACCGATTCCCAGACCAACACACATTACAAAGGCGCTGAAGCGGTTTACAACGCTCATAGCGGCGATTGCAGCATCTCCGTAAGGTCTGGTCAGGTTGTTTAACAAACCGCTGGAAATGGAGCTTAAACCTTGTCTTAACAGGGCAGGGAAGCCTACCTTGCAGATGATTAGATAAGTATGTATCTTTTTGCTGATATACCGAAGTCTGATCTTACCCTGAGCCATTTTTCCATAGAAATATAAAAGGATACAGAAGCTTACAAACTGGGATGCTGCTGTCGCAATACCTGCACCCAGCACGCCCAATGGAATTACCTTGATCAACAGATAGTCCCCGAAGATGTTCAGAACACCACCGGTACATAAACCGATCATGGAATAAAAGGCTTTTCCTTCATAACGAAGATTATTATTCAAAACAAAGGAGCATACTACTACAGGGCACATAACAAGGACACAAACACCATACTGCTTTGCATAGGGCAGGATGGTTTCCGTACTTCCCAAAAACCGGATAAAAGGTTCCAGGAAAAGCAGACCGAATACCATCAGAATACCGCCCAGCACTGCACCCATGCAGAATCCGGTGGACACATACTCTGATGCTTCCTCCGTATTTTTATC
>JAZUCP010000168.1:0-2466 GCA_045639165.1 Acetatifactor sp.
CCACGGAGGTGGTAATGCCGGAAACAGAGAATCCGTCATAATTATCGGTCAAATAATCATACAGGGTGGTAATGATACCATCGTCTCCGCCGCCGTGACCGCCGTTAATTCCGTCAGCTGCTACCACATCCTGCAGGCGGGTTGTTTTGCTTTCAAAATCATATATTTCAATAGGAGTATTGCCGTCCATGGCAGCTCTGATTTCGCCCTTCGTACCCATGATATGAATAAAGCGTCCGCCCTTGTTAAATGCATTCATAGTAAAGGTTACGGTGATATCGTCTTCAAAGAGCATATTTACGGTCTGATGATCTACCACATCATTATCGCATTTAAAGACGCATTTACCATACTGAGTGGTGCGGATAGCTTTTTCTACATCTGCGTCAGTGGGAGCCGCACTCTTGGTACAGGTGGTTCTGAACCAGTCATTCTTTTTATCGTCCAGATACAGCTTTACTGCATTGTAGGGGCAGGTATCTGCTTTTGGACAACCCTCAATACAATATTCAGGAGCTCCTTCCGGTGCATTTTCTTTTCTAAAATAGGTTAATGATCCGAAGGATTGGATCTTTTTACACTTTTTGCCAATCAGCCACTGGAGGATATCCATATCGTGGCAGGACTTTTGTAGAAGCATGCAGGAGCTGCGGGTGGAATTGCCCCAGTTGCCTCTTACAAAACTGTGGCTTTGGTGGACATTGCCCACACATTCCTCGTGGTTGATGGAAATGATATTGCCTATGGTACCGTCGTTGAGCAGCTTTTTTAACATAACAAACAGGTCACTGTAGCGAAGTACATGGCAAACCAAAGCCTTTACGCCCATCTTTTCTGAATGAAGAGCGATCTTTAAGCATTCCTCGGGAAGAGGAGAAACGGGCTTCTCCAAAAGTAAATCGTACTTCAAAGAGATGGCTTCCATAGCCGGTTCAAAATGCTGCTTGTCCATGGTAGCAATGATGGCTATATCTGCAATTTTTCCCAATGCCAAAAGTTCTTTGTAGTCATTAAAACACATTTCGTCAGGAAGATTATGCTTTTCCTTTATGTAGTTGCGGCGGCTTTCCACAGGTTCCGCAACAGCGATAACCTTGTACTTATTATTCATTTTAGACATAATGTCGGTGTAGGTGATGCCGCGATTACCTGCACCGATTAATATAGCGGTTAGAATCTTTTCCATAAGCGTTCCTTTCTGTTGTAAGGTGTTTGTTTTATATAACTAAGATAAAACAAAGAAAAGTGATAGTCCATACAAAAAAGGATATATAAAAGGTGATTTTGGCTCAGGGCTTCGGATTATAATCTCTTATAGTCCGATGGATTTTTCCCGGTTTCCCGTTTAAAAGCCTTGGAAAAATAGCTTTGATTGTTAAAGCCGGTGCGTTCGGCCACGGCTGTCACACTTTGTCCGCTTTCTAGGAGATCAATGGCGGCTTTGATTTTCAGTTTTAATAGATACTGATGCACACCGATGCCGGCATATTTATCAAAGGTACGTTTTAAACCCGCAAGACTCACATTGCAGAAACGGGCAGTTTCCTCGACAGTGGGTTGCTCGCTCAGGTTGTTATTCAGGTAATTAATGGCCTTGCGGAAGATCACTGCATCGGTTGAGGTGGAAGCTGAAGAGATCGCACCTTCCCTGGACAGGGACAAAAACAGCAGATAAAAATAGGTGGTTATGGTCTGCATGTAATTGGGTATCCCTTGATAGCCGGCAAGAAAATGAAAGGCCGGTGAAGTGGGTTCTGCATCCGGTGTCTGAGCTGCTACATACTTCAGTAAGGAATCAATGATCCCGGCCTGATCCTGGGAAAGCCGGAATACCTTGTTTCTAAGGTGGGTAGTTAAAGCTCCGTAAGCGGAGAAGGAGAAGATCAAAAGATCCGCCCCTTCAGGACTGGTAACGGTAAATTTATGGAGCTCCATGGGTTTGTGAAAAATGATTTCACCGGTCTGCAGTTGGTAAATATATTCATCCGCGGACACGCATACTTCACCGGACATGACGTAAAGACATTCCCAGAAATTGTGGGTTTCCCCGGAAAATGCATAGTTTTGGTCATAATGTATCCGGAAGAAGGAATACATATCGGAAATATGAATTTGTTCCTCAACGGGAAATGGTTCCCAGAGATGTTCTGCCATAAGAAGCCTGCCTTTCTGGTTGTTGATCACCCTTTTCGATATTGATTGGGGGTCATGCCTTTGTACTTACGAAAAACCTTGATAAAATTGCTGCTGTCATTAAATCCGCACTCCATACAGATGTCGGTAATGGGCATGCGGGTATTGTGGAGCATCTGGGATGCCTTTTCGATTCGATACATGTTCACGTATTCGATGGGGGTCTGGTGGGTAATGGAGCGGAAAAAACGGCAAAAATATTTGGGATTCATGCCTACAACTGCGGCTAATTCATTTAAGGTAATGGGACTGGCATAATGCTGCTCCGTATAT
>JAZUCP010000169.1:0-1849 GCA_045639165.1 Acetatifactor sp.
TCCGGGGATATCGGTCTGATCATGGCCAGAAGAATGACTCTGGAAGGTGCCAAGGTTCATGCGGTATGTGAGCTCATGCCTTACTCCGGCGGTCTGGCAAGAAATATCGAGCAATGCCTAAATGACTTTAACATTCCTTTGAAGTTAAGTCATACGGTTGTGCAAATTCATGGAAGAGAACGACTGGAGGGTGTGACTATTGCAGCGGTGGATGGTGCGCGTAAACCCATTCCCGGTACGGAGGAATACATTCCCTGTGATACATTGCTTCTGTCTGTAGGTCTGATTCCGGAAAATGAGCTTTCTAAATGTGCAGGTATCTCCCTGGATCGCATTACCAGCGGTGCGGTTGTGGATCAGAACAGACAGACCTCTGTGGAAGGCATCTATGCCTGCGGAAATGTACTGCATGTGCACGATCTGGTGGATTATGTTTCCGAGGAATCCGAGATTGCAGGCCGAAGTGCGGCGGAGTATATTAAGAATTTGAAGGGGAATGAGGACGGTGAAGGTGCTGCGACAGAGTGTGTTGAGGCCGGAAAAACTGGTGAAGCCGGTGAAGGTGCTGCGACAGAAACCGTACAGAAACCTGAGAAAGTACATATTCCGGTAAAAGTAGATGGTAAGATCCGATATACAGTGCCGCAAGTGGTGACTGAGAAGAAGGATTTCTCTGTATATTTCAGAGTAGCAGATGTATTTCACAACGTAACCATCAATATTTATGATGATCAGAACAATAAAGTATTCTCCAGAAAGAAGCTGAAGGTGGCTCCCGGTGAAATGGAAAATATCTTATTAAAGGGCAGTATTCTGGATGGTGTGAAGGAACTGCGTTTTGAACTGGAAGTATAAGGCGGGGAGGAAAAGATTGGTATCACAAACAAGTTTGTGATATGCATGGAAAGGAAAAAGATGATGACCAAAATATTAACATGTATTATCTGCCCCAGAGGCTGCACCCTGAAGGTGGAATTAGAAGATAAGAAGATAATCAGTGTGACAGGCAATAGCTGTCCAAGAGGAATCAAATACGCTGAGGATGAGTGTATCAATCCCCAGAGAACCGTTACCAGTACCGTGCGTTGTGAGGACGGCAGAGTGATTGCAGTGAAGACGGACCGCACCATTCCCAAGGATAAGGTCTTCGAGTGTATGAAACGGATCAATTCTGTGACTGCACATTTGCCATTATCCATCGGAGATGTTATAATTAGTGATGTATTTGGTGCCAATGTTGTGGCAACAGAGAATGCGCAATAAATGGTTGCCAGTCGGTGACAGCGAATGCTCAATAAATGGTTGCCAGCCGGTGACGGCGAACCTTCAATAAATAAAGGAGAATGCGGGCCCGCCTGCAGGTCTGTTTTACAAAATGATAATAGCAGCAGTTAGAAATGAAAGAGATATGGAAAAGGCCTTACAATCAGGCGTGGAGATGATCTTTAGCTTAAGTCCTGATATTATGACCTTGGAGAAGGATGTGGAGTCCGCACATGCAGCGGGCAAGAAGATCTTCCTTCATATGGATCTTGCGGAAGGCATCGGAAAAGACAAAGCGGGATTGCAGTATGTTAAAATGAAGGGCGTGGATGGGATCATCAGCACCAGAGTCAGCATGATCAAAACCGCAAGAGAATTAGGCTTGTTTACTGTGCAAAGATTCTTTATCGTGGATTCTCAATCCGTCAATACCACACTGGAAGGAATCAAGGCATCGAAACCGGATATGATTGAGATCATGCCGGGAATCGTCACCAAAGTGATTGCGGATTTAAAGGGAAAGCTAAGCATTCCCATTATTGCAGGTGGTATGATCAATTCCAGACTGGAAGTAAGAGATGCCCTG
>JAZUCP010000170.1:0-2679 GCA_045639165.1 Acetatifactor sp.
ATTTTAACCAGATCATCAATCATTTGCTGATTGAGTTTGTCGTTCATAGTTCCTCCTATCTGCCGCCGTAGGGGGCATTGGGTTTAATTAGTTAAGATCTAATTCGATATCTCCTGCGAAGATCTGATCTTCTTTACCAAGAGCACCTGGGATAATGGTAAATGTGTTAGAAATACCATCCTGTGCATCCTTGAAAGGAAGCTTAGCTACTGAAGCAAGAGAAGCTACTGCACCGTGAGTATCACGTCCGTGCATAGGGTTAGCACCTGGAGCAAAAGGCTGACCTTTCTTACGTCCGTCAGGTGTGCTACCTGTTGCCTTACCATAAGTTACGTTAGAGGTAATGGTAAGAATAGAAGTGGTAGGGATACCATTTCTGTAGGTATGATGTCTTCTAACTTCGGTCATGAACTTGGTTACGATGTCCTGAGCGATTAAGTCTACACGGTCATCATCATTACCGTATTTAGGGAAATCGCCGGTGGTCTTGAAGTCAACGATGATACCATCTTCATCTCTTACAACTTCAACCTTAGCATACTTGATTGCAGATAAAGAGTCAGCTACGATAGACAGACCTGCAATACCGGTTGCGAAATATCTCTTAACGTCTCTGTCATGAAGAGCCATTTCTGCTCTTTCATAGCAGTACTTGTCATGCATGTAGTGGATTACGTTCAGAGTGTTAACATAAACATCTGCCATCCATGCCATCATATCCATGAGCTTGCTGTAAACATCATTGAACTCAAGAACATCGCCTTCGATAGGACGATACTTAGGACCAACCTGTTTCTTGGTTACTTCGTCAACACCACCGTTCATAGCGTATAACATACACTTAGCAAGGTTAGCACGAGCGCCGAAGAACTGCATTTCCTTACCGATAACCATTGAAGATACGCAACATGCAATACCGTAGTCATCGCCATGATCAACTCTCATGATTTCGTCGTTTTCGTACTGGATAGAAGAAGTATTGATAGAGGTCTTAGCACAGAATCTCTTGAAGTTTTCTGGAAGTCTTGGAGACCAGAGAACTGTCAGGTTAGGTTCTGGTGAAGCACCCAGGTTGTACAATGTATTTAAGTAACGGAAGGTGGTCTTTGTTACCATGTGACGTCCGTCAACACCAACACCAGCTAAAGATTCGGTTACCCATACAGGGTCACCAGCGAAGAGCTGATTGTACTCAGGTGTACGAGCGAACTTGATCAGACGCAGCTTCATGATGAAGTGGTCAACAAATTCCTGAATCTGTTCTTCTGTGTATGTTCCGTTAGCAAGGTCTCTTTCTGCGAAGCAGTCGATGAAGGTAGAAGTACGTCCAAGAGACATAGCAGCACCGTTCTGCTCCTTAACTGCACAAAGATATCCGAAGTATGTGAACTGGATAGCTTCTTTAACATCTTTAGCAGGCTTAGAAATATCGAAGCCATAAGAAGCTGCCATAACCTTCATCTGCTTTAATGCAACGATCTGTTCAGAGATTTCTTCACGAAGACGGATAACTTCATCAGTCATAACGCGTCCGGTAGAATTCTTCTGAGCTTCCTTATCTTCGATCAGACGGTCAATACCGTAAAGAGCAACTCTTCTGTAGTCACCGATGATACGTCCACGTCCGTAAGCATCAGGAAGACCTGTGATGATGTGAGAAGAACGGCAAGCTCTCATATCTGCATTGTATGCATCGAAACATCCTGCGTTGTGTGTCTTTCTGTGAATAGAGAAGAACTCACTGATTTCAGGATCAACTTCATATCCGTTGTCAGAGCAAGCTTTTTCTGCCATTCTGATACCGCCGTAAGGCTGTAAAGAACGCTTGAAAGGCTTGTCAGTCTGGAAACCTACGATAGTTTCCTTGTCCTTGTTAAGGTAGCCAGGACCATGAGAAACGATAGTAGAAACAACCTTGGTGTCCATATCAAGAACGCCGCCTGCTTCTCTTTCCTGTCTCTGAAGATCAAGTACCTGCTCCCATAAGTCTTTTGTGTTCTGTGTAGGGCCAGCTAAGAATGCTTCATCGCCGTCATAAGGATGATAGTTTTTCTGGATGAAATCACGTACGTTGATTTCGCTCTCCCATTTGCCGCCTACAAAATCTGTCCATTCTGGTCTCATTTTGAAATAGCCTCCTATTATTATGAATTAGTGAAAATAAAGTTAATAACTTCTAATCCTATGTCTTAATTATAGGAAAAAAGAAGTTTCGAGTCAAGCTAGACAGTGTACTTTTTTCTATACAATTAGGATAAGATTTTTGGTATTTTCTATAAATTTCATAAATAAAGGTGGAAGGAATGGCTTGTCAGAATGGACTGGAAGTATTATACTAACAGATAAGCAATATGCTTTGTCGGAACTGCAAAAAAGCAGTGATGAAAGGCTTTGCAAATGAAAGAACACAAGGAGGTATTCACATGAATATAACTAAGGAAATGACTATCGGAGAAATCTTACGTGCAAATCCTGCAGTGGCACCTGTACTTTTAAGCGCAGGCATGCATTGTCTGGGATGTCCTTCCGCACAGGCTGAAAGCCTGGAAGAAGCAGCAATGGTACATGGCATTGATATCAATGAGCTGATGGCTAAGATTGCAGAAGTGTAAGAAGGCGATAATGAACAGGATAAGTGAGGATGTGTGATGAGAGTCATGCATCCTCATTTATGTTATA
>JAZUCP010000171.1:0-2102 GCA_045639165.1 Acetatifactor sp.
TAATGATATGTACGAAAAATAAAAAATGTAAATAGTTTTTCACAAGGGATTGCTGTAAAATAGAAGATTTTGCGGGAATCCCTTCGGTGCGTATTTAAGTATATTGCCAAAAGGCGGAAAAGAGGTAAAAATGAAGGGAATAATTTTAGCAGGCGGTTCAGGAACCAGATTATATCCATTAACAAAGGCAATCAGCAAGCAGATTATGCCGGTATATGATAAGCCAATGATCTATTATCCATTGTCTATTTTGATGCTGGCAGGTATCAGAGAGGTATTGATCATCTCTACGCCAAGAGATCTTCCGGTTTTTGAAGATTTGTTGGGAACAGGTGAACAGTTGGGAATGCATTTTGAATATGCGGTGCAGGAAGTTCCCAGAGGACTTGCAGATGCATTTATTATTGGTGAGGAATTTATCGGTAAGGATAATGTGGCACTGGTTCTTGGAGATAATATTTTCTATGGACAGAGCTTTTCAAAAATGCTGAAGGAAGTTGCAGCAAGGGAAAGCGGAGCAACGATTTTCGGATATTATGTGCGTGATCCAAGAGAATATGGTGTAGTAGAGTTTGATGAAAATGGTATGGCTATCTCCATCGAAGAAAAGCCGGAGCATCCAAAGAGCAATTATGCAGTGCCCGGACTTTATTTCTACGACAATGATGTAGTTGAGATCGCAAAGAATGTAAAGCCTTCTGCAAGAGGTGAAATCGAAATTACAAGTATCAATAATGAATATTTAAGAAGAGGAACCTTAAAGGTAGAAACCATGGGAAGAGGCTTTGCATGGCTGGATACCGGCAACCATGATGCGCTTTTGGATGCGGCAGATTTTGTGGCTGCTTTCCAGAAACGTCAGGGACTTTATATCTCATGTATTGAAGAAATTGCCTACAGAAGAGGATTTATTGATAAGGAGCAGTTGCTTAAATTGGCAGAGCCTTTGCTGAAGACCAATTATGGTAAATATTTGGTGGAAGTGGCTGAGGGACTATAAGAACGGGCTCATAGTTATTAAAAATAGGAAAGGCATGGTGTGACAATGGGAAAGATTACGGTTGAAACATGTGAGATAGAAGGCTTAAAGGTGATTACTCCTACTGTCTTTGGGGACGCAAGAGGATATTTTGTAGAAACCTATAATTATAATGATTTTAAAGAAGCGGGCATTGATTGTGAATTTGTGCAGGACAATCAGTCGGCATCTAAAAAGGGTGTTTTACGAGGTCTGCATTTCCAGATTAATTATCCCCAGGATAAACTGGTGCGTGTGATTAAGGGAGAAGTTTTTGATGTGGCAGTGGACCTCAGAAAGGGATCTCCTACCTTTGGTCAGTGGAAGGGTGTGCTTTTGAGCGAAGAAAATAAAAAGCAGTTTTTTGTACCCAAGGGATTTGCCCATGGCTTTTTGGTGCTGTCTGATTATGCGGAATTCTGCTACAAGGTGACGGATTTTTATCACCCCAATGATGAGGGCGGCCTGATGTATAATGATCCTGCAATCGGTGTCCAGTGGCCCATCCCTGAGGGAATGGAGCTGATTCTTTCCGATAAGGATACAAAGCACCCAAGTTTTGAAGAATATTTGGAAAAGTACGGAAGGTAATTTTCATGACCGAGAGAAAATGTTTGAAAAAAAATAGATTTCCGCTGCTTTTTCTGGAACTGTGGCAGAGCAGGCATCTGATTTGGAAGCTTGCCAAAAATGATTTTAAAAAGCGATATGCCGGATCTTATCTGGGAGCGGTCTGGGCTATGGCACAGCCGGTGGTAACCATTGCCATGTACTATCTGGTGTTTGATCTGGTGTTTAATAGCAGGGGCCCAATTCTTTCCGATGGCAGGGAGATTCCCTATGTACTGTCTTTGACTGCAGGTCTGGTGCCTTGGTTCTTTTTCAGTGAAGCTTTGAATCACGGAACCATGGCATTGCTGGAATACAATTATCTGGTAAAAAAAGTAGTATTCAAGATCAGTATTCTGCCCATCATTAAGGTGATCGGAGCTACCTTTATCCATGCTTTTTTTGTGCTGGTGTTGTTGGTGGTTTCCTCCTTTTATGGTTTTTATCCCAGTATCTATACACTGCAGTTGTTTTA
>JAZUCP010000172.1:0-5995 GCA_045639165.1 Acetatifactor sp.
GGGTGTTTTTCATTCCGCTTCTTAACGAAACTTATTTATTCTTTTTCTTAGGCTTTCTGATTCGGTTTAACTGCTTGTTCATCTGCAGAAGCTCTTCCTTGGTAAATGAGATATTCATCATTCCCATCATGCTTGTGAGTCGAAGAACTGTAAATCCGCCCATCATCTGCATCAGTCCGCTGTCTGCCTTAAGATCCACATCAAATCCGCCTGATTTCTTCTTGCCGGATTTATCACCCTTCTTGTTGGCATCCATTTTCTTTTTCAGCTTCAATCCCACTGTAAGGAACCATAATTTACCCATATTGGATTCCATGATATCAGAGATCTTGTCATTCAATGAGAATCGTCCTTCAGGAGCATCGATATCGAACCAGTTAAGAACGGCACCTTTTTCCACAAGAACATAGTCCATATTCTTCTCTGCCACTTTGCGAATGAAGCCTTCGTCAGTAAATTCTCCTGCCTTAGCCACAATGGTGCTTTCTCCCACATTCTTCACGTCAAAGTAGAAGAAATGATCCTCTGCAGTCTTCTTGCCGATGCTTTCCCCATTTACAAAGAGCTCTACTTCCGGAAGGTTAGAGTAAACCGTCACCTTGGTGACATCTTCCACTCTGTCTACATATCTCTTGCCACAAAGATGTACAAATGGATCATCGGAAAGCCATGCCTTGTATGCATAGAAAGCGTCCTTCTTGTACTTACGGTCTATGGTAATAAGTCCCTTGTGGTTCTGTCCGTTTTCGCCACCTTCCGCTCTCGCATCCGCACCAAAGTCGAACATATTCCATACATGAGTAGCCCAGACATACTTACGAGTGAAGAGCTGTCTGATCAATTCCTCATGATAAACTGCCTGATATTCCTCTGTATAGTCGCCCTGCTTCGGATCACTGGTATGCCAGTTAAGAGCTTCACAGCCGTACTCAGAACATCCGATCGGGATATTTGGATGCATCTCATGGAACTTGTCAAACCAAGGACCGTTCATAGATGTATCTCCACCGTACCAACCGAAATAGTGGTTATAGGAAACCACATCCGGAATCTGAAGGTAAGGATCATCCATCTTACACATAGAAACGGCTGCAATAGTGGTCAAGCGTGTTTTATCCATTTCATGGACCATATCATTCAGAATACGATGGTTGTCCAGTAGATCCTCATCCGAACCTCCAATAGAAATCTCATTAGAAAGCCCCCATACTACGATGGACGGATGGTTGTAATTCTGTACTATCAATTCCTTCATCTGGGAAATGGTATTCTCTCTACCGCCTGGCATATGCTTGGAGATATAAGGAATCTCCGCCCAGATTACCAGACCCTTTTCATCACAAAGATCATAGAAATACTGATCATGCTGATAGTGTGCAAGTCGAATCGTGGTAGCTCCCACTTCACAAATCAGCTCAATATCTTCTTCATGGTGCTCCGGAAGAAGTGCATTTCCTACACCCCATCTGTCCTGATGACGGGACACACCGCGAAGAGGATATTCCTCTCCATTCAGGATAAAACCATTTTCCGGGTCAATGCGGAAGCTGCGACATCCAAAACGGCTGCAGACATTATCAACCACTGCATCGCCTTCAACGATCTCAACCTCACAACAGTAAAGATAGGGATCTTTGCGGCCATTCCAAAGATGAACATCCTTGATCTCAAAAACCACCTTAGATTCTGTGGTTTCCTTTTTATCAATGACATTTTCATCCTTATCATAGATGGTATAGACAAGCTTTTGACCTTCTTTGATGTTTTTCACAAAGGCTTCCACTTCCACTTTGGCATCTTTTCCATCAACGGTTGGAGTGATCTTAATTCCGGGTGCTCCGTAATAATCCAGATCAAAGTGAGCCTCATTCACACAGATAAGGTTTACATTACGATAAAGACCGCCGTAGAAAGTAAAGTCTGCCATCTGGGGGTAAACGGTTTCATTGGGAGAGTTGTCCACGATTACAGCAATCTCTGTTTCTTCCGTCAGCTTCTCAGTGATATTCACACGCCAGGTTGAATATCCACCGTCATGGTGTGCAAGCTTCTCACCACCAACATATACATCTGCGGAAGAATTTGCACCCCGCAGTTCCAGATAATAAAGATCCGCTTCCGGAAGCTCTGCCTTTTTAAGGTTCTTATGATAAAGACAAGATCCGCGGAAATAATCATTTCCACCATCCTGACCATCCACTGCATTCCAGGAATGAGGAAGATTTACCTGTTCTCCTTCACGGCAGGCAATATCCGCAGTGTCTTTTACAAAAATCCAATTTTCGTTGAGATTAAATATATTTCTCATTCATTTCCTCTTTTCTGCAGTTTCACAAGCCTACTTGTGAAACTGCTCCTTTATTTTAGTTTATGCAGTTTTATTTCTTTTAGACTCTAACTCTGCATTCATTTTGCCAAGAGTCTTCTTGTCCAGGTTATAAACAAGACCAAGTCCCACAAACTGCATGATTGCAGAAACAAGGAACAGCGCTGCAACCAGATAACGAAGGCTGACTGCAACATCCCAGGAAAGAAGGTTCACATCAATATATGCACTACCAGTTTCATCCACTGCATTATTTACATAACCGAGACCATTCATAATGATCAACGCAACTGCAGGACCAACACCCTGTGCAAGCTTACGGAAGAATGAGTGGAGGGAATATACGACACCTTCTTCACGGTTGCCGGTCTTCCATTCATTGTAGTCAATAGCATCACCCATCATAGCCCAGGAAACGGTAGAATAAATACCAAGTCCCAGACTGTATACAAGCTGGCAGAGAATATAGATGATCAGATCACGACCCGTATTATCCGGTGTAACAATAAAGAGTCCGCACGCACCGATAATGGAACAGATGGATCCAACCACAGAAAGCTCCTTCTTACCATATTTTGTAACCATCTTTCTTGCAAGAGGGGTAAAAACTACGATAGGAATCATTGCAAAAAGCTGAACAACACCTGAAATTTCCGTATTTTTGAAATAAATCTGGAATACTACAGATACCGCAGTAGTTGCTCCTTGCATACCGATAAACATACCCATAGCTGCGAGAGTAGCACCAACTGCCGGACGATTGGTGATGAAATTAGCCATTGCCTTAAATACATTAAATTTTTCCCGTTCTTCGCTGACGGCAAGGTCTGTATCTACACGAATTTCCGTATTCTTGATCATAAACTGGAAGAATATGAATCCAAGCACACCCATGATCAATGCTGCCAGAAATACGCGGGGACCATTCAGCGACTCGTCTTCATTATAAATAATAAACGGCAGAATCACCATAGGAAGCATATTGCCTATCATGGAACCAACGGAGCGCCATGCAGAAAGAGATGCTCTGTCAGCCGGCTTATTAGAGATAATCGAAAGCAGGGAACCATAAGGAACATTTGCGATGGTATAGAATGCATCCCAAAGAACATAACCTGCAATAAAGATGATAAATTTAGCCCACACAGGCGCCTGTGGGAACGGCAGGAAACAACATGCACCACCCACAATCAGACCGATGGATCCAAACCATATGTACTGGAGGAATTTATTTCTTTTGTACTTACGTCTGTCGGCATCAATAATCGAACCGATCAGCGGATCATTGATGGCATCCCAAATCTGAACAATTACCAAAAGGAGTGAGTACCAAAGTCCCATACCCATAACCTGTGTCCAAAAAAGTGCCATCGTGCCCTTGAGTGCAAAACTCATGTTACATCCAAGGTCACCCGCAGCATACGCTACACTATCCCGGATACCAAACTCGCGCTTACCGTTTGTATCCACTTTCATTTCTTTTTTCATTGCATTACCCTCTTTCCGTTCTTTTTGTTTGAAAATAACCCTTTAATGTCACAAAAAACTGTCTATTATAGTTATATACTTTTTTTAGCAACAACGTGAGTAATATTTTAATGTTTTTTTGTATATTTTTCATTTCCAATCAAAAAAAGTGTTGCTATTACACAAAAAATATGCTGTAATAACCAATAAGAGCCGGATTTTTTTACTATATTTAGCTCAGAAGAATTTATAGAGAGGTAACAATCTGTAATGTACGAAAGTGAATTAACTTTTTTATGCAACACACTTCAAAAATGCCATATTCACACATCGGTAGTTTCTCCGTCCGCATTGGCAAATACTGTGGTAGATTTTAATTTTAAAGATGTTATGGGAATTCGTTTTGAGAAAGACATGTCCATCTTCGCATATTTCGGAAAAATCGAACCAGCTACTAAGTATACATTTGTTGATGAATTCAAACTATGCTATATTTATTTACTTTTGCCGTCGGCTGACGAGCAAAATATCCTTTTTATTGGTCCATACCTGTCTTCACCACAATCTTCAAAAGACATGTTCGAGTCTATTGAACATATTGGTATCATACCGAGAACAGAAAAGTATCTGGAAGAATATTATACGGCCATTCCCGTTATTTCCGAGAATGACCGCATATTTACCATGATAGATACCTTTTGTGAGCATATCTGGCACAGCCCATCTTTTTCGATCGTGGAGGTAAATAAATATGATTCTTTTCCTGCATCGCCCATAAGTGCAGTTTCACACAGCAATGATTTCGATGAAACCCTTGCAAATATAAATATGATGGAGACTCGTTATGCCTTTGAAAATGAACTGATACAATCCATTGCCCTTGGACAACTGCATAAGGAACACCTTCTTATCTCAGCATTCAATGAGCAAATGTTCGAAAAACGTGTTGCTGATCCCATTCGAAATGCTAAGAATTACTGTATCATCATGAATACGCTGTCACGAAAAGCTGCAGAACAGGGTGGCGTTCATCCAATTTACATCGACAAATTATCCTCGGATTTTGCCACAAAAATAGAACAGGTTACATCTCTTAAGAACGTTTCTTCCCTTATGAGAGAGATGTTTGGTTCTTATTGTAGGCTTGTATGCAAACATTCCACACAAAATCTTCTTCCTGTTGTACAAAAAACCATGCTCATGATAGACTCTGATCTTTCTGCTGAACTGTCTCTTCACTCCTTGGCTGAGCATCAGAAAGTCAGTCCCGGATATTTATCAACGGTATTTAAAAAAGAAACCGGAAAAACCATATCTCAATATATTAGAGAAAGGCGTATCAAACATGCAATGTATCTGCTAGGCACCACAAATCTCCAGATACAGACGGTTGCACTACATTGTGGAATCATGGATGTGCAGTATTTTTCCAAAATATTTAAGAAACAGACCGGAAAAACTCCCAAGGAATACCGCAAATCAGCTTTACTTTTTGAGAATCTTACTGTATAAAATATATCCCAACAGGCTCAGCAATAGTGTGACTATAAATACCACAATCGCAACTGTATAGCTTTGTCTCCCCAAGGCATTGCCTCCAACAGTGGACGATATAAGTGCAGGCAGACGACCTATGATATTAACGAGTAAAAATGTATGAAAACTCATATCCGTCAACCCTGCATAATAGCAAAGCAGATCCTTGGGTGTTCCGGGAATCATAAATATGAAAAAAAACAACATAGAACGTCTTGGGTTGGTTTTCAACATCTTGAGTGATTCAATTTTATCCTTTTGGAAGAAAACTTCCAACAATTTTACTCCAAAACGACGCACCAACAAAAATACCACTATACTACCCAATACGGCTGCCCCCAGATACAATAATGTACCTTCTATCGCACCAAATGCATATCCTCCCGCAATTTCCAATGGTTCTCCCGGTATAATTGCCACTACTACCTGCCAAAAGACAATAAGCATATAGATAAGTCGTCCTAAAATCCCATGTTGCTCCACCCATAACCGAAATCGTTCCGGCTCAGTGATAAACTGCATCAGCGGTTTCCCAATATAAATACCTATATACGCACAGACGGCTAGTGCTATAATACCGTTAACCGTTACTATGATTTTCTGTTGGTTTCTTGTTAACTCTTTATGAGCTTTCATTTGTATCCACCTCGAGCCAGGCCTTCGCCA